>JANMAD010000115.1:0-16132 GCA_031359515.1 Acidobacteriota bacterium
CAGTTCTCAGCTTGTCTCGATTAACTGAAAACTTATGATGGAGTTGTAGCGCATGAAGAAGTTTACCTCGCAGTTACTCGCTGGCACGCTCACGTGCGCGCTCGCCGCCGCGACCTTCGCACAACAGCCCTCAGACAAGCAGCAAATCGTTGACGACGCGGAAGTGGTGCGCATCAGCGCGAACCTCGTGCAGTTCGACGCGGTCGTGACGGACAAGAGCGGCCGGCAAGTGACCGACCTGCGCGCCGAAGATTTTGAAGTGCTAGAGGACGGCCGCCCACAGCCGATCACAAATCTTACTTATGTCGCGCTCGACCGCCCGCCCGCGGCCAAAAATACAAACGGGCCGCGCGCGGACGGGCCGAATATAGCGAACGCGCCGACTCTGCCGCTATCGCTCCGGCCCGGCCAAGTGCATCGCACCATCGCGCTCGTCGTGGACGATCTCGGCCTCTCGTTCGAGAGCATGGCGCACGTGCGTACAACGATGAAAAAGTACGTGGACGAACAGATGCAGCCCGATGATCTCGTGGCCATCATCCGCACGAGCGCCGGCATGGGCGCGTTGCAAGGGTTCACGAACGACAAGCGCATCCTCAATGCCGCCATCGAGCGCGTGCGTTGGTATCCGGTCGGGCGCGGCGGTATCAGCGCGTTCGGCCCCGTCCAGCCGGACGTGGTCGGCGAAGCCAACGCGACGGCGCAAGCGATCCGCAATCAAAGCTCCGCGAACTCGCCCGGCGGCGGCCCGTCCACGCTCATCGGCGCGAATCAATCGCTGGCAAACACTGATCTGTTGCGCGAAGTCGGCAACGACATAGACGTTTACCGCGAAGAGATCTTTTCCGTCGGCACGCTCGGCGCGCTCAACTTCGTCGTGAAGGGATTGCGCGAGTTGCCCGGCCGCAAATCCACGATCCTCTTCTCCGACGGCATCTCGCTCTTCAGACGCGACAGCAAGAGCGAGCGCGTGCTCGAATCCATGCGCCGGCTCGTTGATCTGGCGAACCGTGCGTCGGTCGTCATCTACACCATGGATGCGCGCGGCTTGCAGACGCTTGGTGTGACCGCGCAGGACAATTTCGGCGCACGCGGCGGAGCAGGCATTCGCCAGACTATCGGCGAGCGCGAGAGCGGCTACTTCGAGTCGAAGAACGGGCTTAACTATCTCGCGCAACAGACGGGCGGTCTCTTCTTGGAGAACGACAACGATCTCACGGCGGGCGTGCGGCGCGTGCTGGACGATCAGAAAGGTTTCTATCTGCTCGGTTATCGCCCCGACCCGGCCACGTTCGACGCGCGGACGGGCCGGCGCAGCTTTCATCAGGTGGACGTGCGCGTCAAACGCGCCAACTTGAAGGTGCGGACACGCAACGGCTTTTATGGCTTCACGAACGAAGAGGCGAAGCCTGTGCGTGCGGGCCGCGCGCAGCAGCTTTACGGGGTGCTTAGCTCGCCTTTCAGGGCCGGCGATGTGGGCGTGCGCCTCACTTCGCTCTTTGCGCACGACGCGCAGACGGGCGCTTTTCTGCGCTCGCTGCTCTACGTGGACGGCCGCGATCTCACATTCAAGCCGCAAGCCGACGGCACATATCAAGCCGACCTCGATGTGTTGGCGTTAACGTTCGGCGATACGGGGCAAGCGCTCGACGAGTACAACGCGACGCTGACGTGGACGGGCAACGAAGAGGCGCACAAGAACGTCTTGCGCGGCGGGCTGGTCTATTACGTCAACGTGCCGGTGAAGCAGCCGGGGCCGTATCAACTGCGCATCGCCGTGCGCGACGCGGCGACCGAGCGCGTCGGGTCGGCCAATCAGTTCGTCGAAGTGCCAGACCTCGGCGCACGGCGGCTCGCGCTCTCCGGATTGGTGTTGAGCGGTGCGGATGTAACCGCGAACATCTTGCCGGCAGCGGCGCGGCAGGAGACCGCGCCGGCGCAGGAGAGCGCAGACCCGCAAGCCGGCCCCGCCCTGCGCCGGCTGCGCCCCGGCATGGCGCTCTACTACAGTCTTGGCATCTATAACGCGCAACTCGATGCGAACAAGCAGCCGCAGCTACAGATGCAGGCGCGTCTGTTCCGCGACGGGCAACTCGTTTACACCGGCAAGCCCTTGCCCGTGGATGCAACCGGGCAGACTGATCCGGCGCACCTGCTCGCGGGCGGGCGCATGAAATTAGGCGCAGGCATCGCGCCCGGCGCTTACGTCCTGCAAGTGGTCGTGACGGACGCGCGAGCGAAAGAGAAAAAGCACGCGACCGCCGCGCAGTTGATTGATTTCGAGATCGTGTCGTGAGTGCGCACGGCGAAGCGACGACGACATCATGTCCAGAAGCATTCACCGCCGCAGAGACGCAGAGTTAGCGCAGAGAAACGTAGAGGCTTGCATCTCTCTGCGCCCCTCTGCGTGAGCTTCGCGGCTGCGGCGGTGGCACGCTAACCCGCGCTATTGTCAAAACCCACTGCTTAAGCTTATCGTTTGCGCGACAACTTGCCCGCGACCGGCGCAGGCGGCAGCCAGATCGTCGTGACCGACAACCTCGCCGATAAAAATACCGCCGCGCGCCCCAACGGAGCGACTTCGACATCAGCCAATAACGCAGCCTGCGCCGCCGCGTAAAAGGCTTACGATCTTTCCGGCCCGCTCTCGCGCGAAGAACGACTTGCGGTTGAGGGGCGTTATCGCGAAACGCTGCACGACTCCGCCAAGGCCGTCGAAATTTACCGCACGCTCTTCGATTTCTTTCCCGCCACGCTTGAGTACGGGCTGCGATTGGCGACCGTGCAAGCGAATGCCGGCCAAGCACCGGATGCGCTCGCTACTGTTGCCGCGGTGCGCAAACTGCCGCCGCCCGCGGCCGACGATCCGCGCATAGATATAGCCGAAGCAAGCGTCGCGGAAGGACTCTCCGATTTCCAACGCGAGCAGACGCTCGCCGCCGCAGCGGCCGCGAAGGGCGCGCAACGCGGTAAGTTGTTAGATGCTCGTTGAATGAAATCACTCGACAGATAATGAATGCTCATGTAGAACAGGTATCTTGAACGGGGAACGGGAACTTTGCTGTAAATTGAGAAATTGGGAAATACCTAAACTATAAGGAGTAGATGTTGTCGCTTGAAAATCTTAACAAGCTTGCGGCGCTAATCAGGCGGGAGAGTGACACTTTGCTCGCTGAATGGCGGCAGGAGGTGCGCCAACTTCCTGTCGCAAAGCATCTCGATGTGCCAACGCTCAACGATCATCTCCTCGAACTGCTTGAGGAACTGGGCTGCGAGCTTGAGGCCAGTAGCGACGAAACGATGATCGGAGCGGGGTTGAAAGAGTGTCCCGTTATTCACGGCTTGGAACGGCTGCGTAGCGGCTTCGACATTGAGGAAGTGGTCGCCGAGTACAACGCCCTGCGGAGCATCATCCAAGACCTCGCCGAGCGTCACGGTCTCAGCCTTCACGGAAAAGCAAACCACATCGTTAATCGCGTCATCGACGGGTCAATCGGTCTGGCGGTCAAGACCTACGCGACGCAAAAAGCCGTAGAGGTGCAGCAACGTCGTGAGGAACACCTGTCTTTCGTCGCGCACGATCTGAGGACTCCGCTATCAGCTATTGCGACAGCCGCCAAACTTCTTGGCACTAATGGCCCCGGCGGGGTGAAGGATGAGCAGGCAGCTAATTTGCTGGAGATTTTACAGCGTAACGTCAACCGGATGAACGCGCTTGTCGTCAAAGTAGTTCAGGAAGAAACTAATCTGCAGGCGAATGCCGATGGAAAGTTGGAGCGTCGTGAAGTAAAGCTGCGGGCGCTCGTCGAAAGTCTCATCAACGACCTGCAACCGTTGGCTGGAACCTTAAACACGAAGTTGACCAATCACATCTCCGAAGAGTTGACGGCGTTCGCTGATGATAATCTTTTGACTTTAGTCTTTCAGAACTTGATCTCTAACGCCATCAAGTACACTCCGAATGGAGAAGTCAGTGTTGGAGCGCGCGAGATTAAAGAAGGGGCTGCGGTTGAATGTTGGGTCAGCGACAACGGCGCGGGGATTCCGGCAGAGCGGCTGGAAAAGGTGTTCGAGAAATTAGAAACCGACCCGGATCGGAAAGAAGGCATGGGGCTTGGACTCGCCATCGTCAAACAAATTGTTGAGGCACATGGTGGTCAAGTCACCGTTAACAGCCAACTTGGTGAAGGCTCGACGTTTCGTTTCACGCTTCCTGACGAAGCGCGCGGGAACAAAGAGCAGAGGTAGCATCCGCATCTAACAGGGCTGCAACTCGCCGCCCACCTCGCGCTCGCCGAAAGCAAACTCAACGCCGGCGGCACGCCTGACACACACGCCCGGCTCGCCCAACTCCAACACGCCGCCGCCAACAAAGGCTTCAACCTGATCGCGCGCCAAGCCGCTCAAAAGCAGTGACTAATGACGAGTGACAAGCTATATCAAGACTTATGAGCTTGGAATACGACCCGGAAATAATCCACGAAACCACACGAACAAACACAAAGAAACGCCAGAGAATTTCGTGTTTTGTTTCGGGTGATTTCGTGGAGCAGCTTTTTGCTTCCGCACCAATCGCATCAGAACTGATTTAGCATATACTGCGCTCGTCACTAATCGTTTAGCACTTATCGCTCGTCACTTGTCACTCGTCACTGCTCTTATGCGCTCTATCATCGTCGGCACAGCCGGGCACATTGATCATGGGAAGACGGCGTTGGTGCGCGCGTTGACGGGCGTGGACGCGGATCGTCTACCGGAAGAGAAGCGGCGCGGCATCACGATTGACTTGGGCTTCGCCGAGCTTGATCTCGGCGACGTGCGCGTCGGGTTCGTGGACGTGCCCGGTCACGAGCGGTTCGTGAAGAACATGCTCGCGGGCGCGCACGGGATTGACGTGGTCGCGCTCGTCATCGCGGCCGACGAAGGCGTGATGCCGCAGACGCGCGAGCATTTCGCCATCACGCGCCTGCTCGACGTGCGCGCGGGTCTCGTCGTCCTCACCAAAACTGATCTCGTTGACGCGGAACTGCTCACGCTCGTGCGCGCTGAAGCGGCGGAGTTGGTCGCCGGCTCGTTCCTTGAGTATGCGCCGGTCGTCGCCGTCAGCGCGCGGATGGGCGCGGGGTTGGATGAACTGCGCGAGCGACTGCGCGAGATCGGCTTGAGCGCGCCTGCGCGTGCGCGCGAGACGGTGGCGCGTTTGCCGATTGACCGCGCCTTCACGATGCGCGGCTTTGGCGCGGTCGTGACGGGCACGCTCGTCGCGGGTGAGATCGCGTTGGGCGAAGAGTTGGAACTGCTGCCGGCGGGTGCGCGTGTGCGCGTGCGCGGGCTACAGGTACACGGGCACGCGGTCGAGCGCGCAGGCGCGGGGCAACGAACCGCGATCAATCTCGGTGGCGTTGAAGTCGCGGCCATCGAGCGCGGGATGGTGTTGGCGCAAGCGGGGCGTCTGCGACCGACGCAGATCGTGGACGCGCACGTCGAAGTGTTGCGCGATGCGCCGCGTCCGCTGCGTTCGCGCATGCGTGTGCGCGTGCATCTGGGCGCGGCCGAAGTGCTGGCGCGGGTGCAGGTGCTGGCAGAGGCAGGCGAGATCGCGCCGGGCGCGAGCGGCTACGCGCAGTTGCGTCTGGAGACGCCGGTCGTCGCGCTGCCCGACGAGCGTTTCATCCTGCGCTCGTATTCGCCGGCACATACCATTGCCGGCGGGCGCATCCTCGTCGCGCAGGCGACGAAACATCGCGGGCGCGAACGAGCCGAAGCGCGTGCGCGTTTGATTGAACTGGCTGATGCTGACCACGCCACGCGCCTCGCGCTCTTCGTGTCTGCGATGGGCGAGCGCGGCTTGAACCGCGCAGGCCTTGCGGCGCGCACGGGCTGGCGCGATGAGGTGTTAGACGCGGCGACGAACGAAGCGACGACGCGCGGCGCGGTGGTCGCGGCCGAAGGCGTCTACGTCGGGCGCGAAGTGTTTGCGCGGCTCGTGGAGAACGCCACCAACGCAGTTGCGGCGCATCACCGGCGCGAGCCTTTGCAGCGCGGGTTGGCGCGCGAGACGTTGCGCGAGCGCGTCTTTGCGCACACGCCACCGGAAGTTTTTCGCGCGGCGCTGGTTGCTGCCCAAGCATCGGGCGCGCTCGTCGCAGAGCGCGATGTGGTGCGCGCGGCCGCGCATAGTCTCGCGCTCGCGCCGGCGGACGCGGCGTTGCGCGACCGGCTCGAAACGGTCTATCGCACAGCCCGGCTCGCCGCGCCCACCTTCGACGAAGCGCTCGCACAGGCCGCCGCTACGGGCCAGACCACACGCGAGCATGGACGCAAACTGCTCCAACTGCTGCTTGATGCGGGCACGCTCCAACGCATCACGCCTGAGTTGTGCTGCCATCGCGCCGCGCTCGACCAACTCGTCGCAGACCTGCGCGCCTATGCGGCGCAACACGATCCCGACCGGTTGATTGATGTGGCTGTCTTCAAAGAGATCGCCGGCGTCTCGCGCAAGTACGCCATCCCGCTGCTGGAATACCTCGACCGCGAGCGTATCACCCGCCGCGCAGGCGACCGCCGGTTGATACTGTAGCTATTAGCTATTAGCTGTTAGCTGTTAGCTAAAACGAAAGCGGCGGGCCGTGTGGGGCAGCAACGAGTCGAACTGGCTAACAGCTAACAGCTTTTATCCAAAAGCTTCTTGCTTCTCGCGGGCGGCGGCGGTAACATAGCGCCCGTCCAAACTTGATTCTGTGACCGGTACAAACGAACCCCGACAGGGCTGGTCAAAACTCTAGTAGCATTGTTGGTAGTCGGCTATTCTCATTCCGTTCCGTTTTTGTCCGCGAGACACATACAAGCCGGAGGTTCAACATGAATCGCATGCTAGATGTGGTGTACTGGATAGTGGGCATCCTGAGCAGTTTGGGGGCGCTCTACTACTTCGTACAGTTCCTACAGTCGAAAGGGCCCGAGGGTAACAAAACATTTTTGTGGTACGCCATCGGGCTGGCGGTCGTGGCTTGCATTTGCGCGCTGCTCTACTTCGTGCGCCACGTCAACAAGGAAGAGGAAATTCACATCACGCAGTAGGGCGCGATGGGGTCGTGCCGCGCGCTCATGTTTGTTAGCGGGCGTGGCCCGCGAACGGGCGCGGGGCGCGTCGCCGCGTGCTAGTGCGCAACTATGGCCGGCGCGGCACAAAGGGCCGCCCGGCGGCGCACACGAAACATCGGACGCCGTTCGCGCCGGCAGGCACAGGGGCCCGTGGCGCGGACGGCGTTTTATTTGTCGCGCTGCCGTCATCCATCTAAGTTGAAGGGAAGAGTACTTGATGTCGCTCGCCATACTCCTGCTGGCGCAAGCCGTGCCGCGCTTCGCTAGCTCCTACGCCGTGCTGTTCTTCGTCTTGTTCATCGTCGGCACGCTCGGCTGGCTGATCGCCGCCGTGCTCGGCTTCGCCCGCGCACGCGCGTTCGGCTCGTCCACGCGCTGGTTCGCTTGTGCCGCCGTGTGCATGCTGATCACTTATCTCTATCTCATTGTCTTCGCGTTGCTCGGCATGACGGAACGTGACCTCGACAAACTGCTCAGCTTCGGCTCGTTCATCATCCTGTTCCCCGCGCTTGGGGCGCTGTGCGCCATCATCGGTTTCGTGCGACTCACCGACCCGCGCCGGTAAACATCCCTTAAGCCATTGCCATTCTCTACCGCCGCGAAACTGTCTCTGCTCTATGCCGCGCTCGCCGTCATCATCGGCGCGGCCATTTTCGCGACCGTGCGCCAGCCCGCCGCGCACCGCCGCATCGTGCCGCCCGGCTTCGTCCAGGCGCGCGGCACACGCTTCATCTTGGACGGGCGCGCGTTTCGTTTCATCGGCGCGAACGTCGCCATCATGTACAAGGACGAGGATCGCGCGCGGATGCCGGAGACGCTCAGGCAAGCGGCATTGCACGGGCTGAAGGTGGTGCGCGTGTGGGCATCGGGCGAGGGGACGGAAGAGAGCGGCGTATTGTCGGTCGGCGGCGACCGCGCGGACTGGCCGCGCAAGCATCCGTTCCGTCGCGCGCCCGACGACTGGAACGAGGAAGCGTTCGTCCACCTCGATCACGTGCTGGCGGAAGCGCGGCAACAGCACTTGCGCGTGCAACTCTGTCTCGTCAACTGGTGGCGCGACACAGGCGGCGTCACACAATATCTGCGCTGGGCCGGCATCAACGACGCGGCTGACGAACACTACAAGTTCGGCGTCAATCCTGAGCGCGCGATGCTCTTCTACACGAATGGCGAGACGCGCCGTTTATATCGTGAACACATCGCGCGCATCGTGTTGCGGCGCAACACCGTGACGGGCGTAGTCTATCGTGACGACCCGACGATCTTCGGTTACGAGTTGATGAACGAGGCGCAGGCGGCGACGGGGCGCGAAGCCGAGCGGCGCGCGTGGGTCGCGGAGATGAGCGGCTATCTTAAGTCGCTCGACCCGCAGCATCTCGTCACGCCCGGCATCTGGGGCTATCGCAACGCCTACGAGCGGCGCGACTGGCTCGCCGTCCACAGTCTCCCCACCGTGGACTACTGCGACGTGCATAATTATCCGCGCGACGATCTCGACAGCTTCGTGGACACGCCCGCAGCCTTGCGCGCCTTCATCGTTAATCGCGCGGCCGCCGCCGACTCGATCAATAAGCCGCTCGTCTTCGGCGAGTTCGGCATGAGTCCCGAAGGCTACAACGGCATCAACGCGAGCGACTGGTTTCGCGCCTACTTCACGAGCGCGGCGCAGGCGGGTGTCGGCGGCGCGATGTTCTGGATATTGACGCCCGACCCGCAACGCGGTTACGGCGTTACCTACGCGGCCGAGCGCGACCAAGCCGTGCGCGCAGAGCTTGTCCACGCCGCCGACCTCTTCGACGCACAACGCACCGCCGCGCCGCCACGCGCGATCCTCGCGGCCGGGCAACATCTTATCCCACGCCAGTTCGCCTTCACGCGTGCGCCCATTGACACATCGGCGCAGCCGCACCTGTCTATCGCACCGGCCAACGCCTTGCTCTATCGCTTCGCGCCGGAGCAAGCGACACGCGCACGCTTCGAGAAACTTGACGGCGGCGACGGTTATGTCTGGGGCGCAGGCGTTGGCTTCTTCGAGTACGTCATCCCGGCCCGCACGGACACGCGCCGGGTCAGCGAGATCGTCGTCCGCGCGCACCTGCAACCCGTGCCGCCACACGACGCAAACGGCCGCGCCGACTCGACGCGCGTCACCCTCTTCATCAACGACACAAACTGCGGCGCACGTCTGGTTGAGACGGAACATGAGCCGAACGCGCTCATCCAAGAGTGGCGCGTCAAGAATTTTCTGCCGCGCTATCACGCTTGGCGCGGGCACGCGCTCACCATCCGCCTCGCCGTCGAACTGAACGCCGACCGGCCCTTCGGTATCAATATCTCAAACTTTCCCGTATGGTTTCCTGCTGGCGAGACGAAGCCGATTGAAGTTGAAGTGAGAAGATAGAAAAGGGATGAAGGATGAAGGAAGCTAACGCCCGGCATCATCCGCGCTCCGGTCGAATGAGTTGTTGAGCGCGGCTTGCCGAACATGCGGCCCACAGTTTCATATTTTCAATTGCTTAAATTCGCCCGCAGAATCGGAGCAACTGGCCTCATGCCGATGTGCCTTTGCAGCCAATTAGCGCGGTCAATAAGTGGCCGAATGGCATTAAGTCCATGTCCCGTGTCATACCATAGAACGAGTTTGGGTTCGCTCGCCGCACGCGCATAGCGCTGCATCGCCGCCTCGTTGAAGTATTGCTCAAATCGCGCGAACTGAAATAGTAGAGGCATTGGTCTGGCATGAGGCACATAATTAATGGCGTCGAGCGGGCTGACAGTTTTGAAGTAGGCATCCAGTTCCTCTTTGCGCGTGTGTTGGCGAGCATTTACATAATCAGGGTCATCGCTTTCCATCATTATCGTGCTTTCATTCGGCACACCAGTCATTAGCACGACTGTCTTGAGTCGCCGGTCAACCGCCGACAGTATCGCGCCCCAATGAGCGCCGGAACTATGCCCCACATAAGCGATGCGGTTCGGATCAACATCGGCGCGTGCCCGGAGAACATCTATACCTCGACGTAAATCAACCACCGATTGAATGAAATTGTCACGAACAGCTTCCGGCTGATCGCCCTCCGCACTCCGCCGCCAAGGTGCCGGCCGAACGTTAAGATCATCCACCAATAGAGACACAACACCGGCTCGCGCGTATAGCATCGCTTCTGGAAGAAACTCGGTTCGAGTGCCGTATCCCCAATGACCGAAGACCACGCCCGCGAAGCGCCCTCTTCCAGTAGGCACGACGAGGTACGCCGGCACGCGCCCGCTTTTCGGGCTAGCGTAGGTAATATCATGTATGCGAACGCCGTCTCGGTTTATAATGCCAACTTCTTTCACATCAAGCGGTGCGTTCTGGTCATAATCGAACATGCGCCGCAGTTCATTGATAGATTGGTTTTGGGCAAGTGTGGCCTCACAAGTCGCAGCCACTAGAAGAAGCAGCCAGAAAATTCTTCTCATTTCACCACTCCACACTACTGATTACTGGACAGATAGCTCGCTAGCGCCCAACTTCTTATTCATCCTACATCCCGCATCTTTCATCCTTTCAGCAGTCGTGCGGCATCGCGCGCGTAGTAGGTGAGGATCATGTCTGCGCCGGCGCGGCGGATGCAGGTTAGTGTTTCCATCAGCACGCGCTGCTCGTCGATCCAGCCTTTGGCGGCGGCGGCTTTGATCATCGCGTACTCGCCGGAGACGTGATAGGCGGCGAGCGGAAGATCGAAGCGGTCGCGGAGCGTGCGCAGGATGTCGAGATAGGCGGTCGCGGGTTTGACCATGAGCATGTCCGCGCCTTCGGCGTAGTCCAACTCGGCCTCGCGCATCGCTTCGCGCGCGTTGGCTGCATCCATCTGATAGGCGCGGCGGTCGCCGAACGCGGGCGCGCTGTCCGCCGCCTCGCGGAACGGGCCGTAGAAGGCGGACGCATACTTCACCGCGTAAGCCAGGATCGCCACTTGCTCCAACCGCGCCTCGTCCAGTGCCGCGCGGATCGCGCCGACCTGCCCGTCCATCATTGCTGACGGTGCGACGATGTCCGCGCCCGCCTCGGCCTGTGTGACGGCCGTGCGCGCGATCAATTCCAGCGACTCGTCGTTCAACACCTCGCCCTCACGCACGACGCCGCAATGCCCGTGCGACGTGTACTCGCAGAGACACGTATCGGCGATGACGATCATCTCCGGCACGGCCTTGCGCACGGCGCGAATCGCCCCCTGCACAATGCCGTCGCGCGCATACGCGCCCGACGCCGTCTCATCCTTGCTTGCCGGCAGCCCGAACAGGATGACGGCGGGCACGCCCAAGTCGAACGCCTCGCTTGCATCGCGCGCGATCTCGTCCACCGACAAATTATGCACGCCCGGCATCGAAGGCACTTCGCGGCGCACGCCCGTGCCCGGACACGCGAACAACGGCAGCACCAAATCCTCGCGCGTCAACCGCGCCTCGCGCACCAACGCACGCATCCGCTCGCGTCGCCGCAGCCGCCGTGGGCGATGTATCAACTCAGCCATCAATTAACACCTACGCACCAAAAATAATCGAGCCGCCCGCATGATACGCGCCCGCAAACTACTCTCGCAAACGCGCCGCCGCGCCTGCCGACTTGGCTCGCTTGACCTTTCCGCAACGACCACTTAAATTAAATTCCTTCTGTATGGCGGGGTAGCTCAGCCGGTTAGAGCATTGGATTCATAACCCAAAGGTCGGGAGTTCGAGTCTCCCCCCCGCTATCGAAATGATTAAGCAAGCGGCAGCTATTCCAATGAAAAGCTGCCGCTTGCTTGTCTTGTGTCAGTAAACTTCACCTACAGCATCGTATATGTCTTGCGGCTTACTCTTCTGTCTTTAAGTCGAGCACGACTGAGTTGATACAATAGCGCAGGTTGGTCGGGCGTGGGCCGTCGTCGAAGACGTGGCCGAGGTGTGCGTCGCAACTGGCGCATAAGACCTCTGTGCGGCGCATGCCGTGGCTGGTGTCAGTTTCAGTGCGCACATTATCCGCGGCGGTCGGGGCGGTGAAGCTCGGCCAGCCGCAGCCCGAATCGAACTTCGCGGCGGAGGTGAACAACTCGTTGCCGCAAGCCGCGCATTTATAAGTGCCCTTGTCTTTCGAGTCGTGGTACTTGCCCGTGAAGGGGCGCTCCGTTCCCTTTTGGCGGGCGACTGCGTACTGCTCCGGCGTAAGTTCCTGTCGCCATTCTTCGTCAGTCTTGATAACTTTCTCTTTCATCTCTCATCCCTTTCGATTGCATGTTTTGGGGGTTCAGTACCGCCTGCTGCAAGCGGGCGGGTCTGTAATAAGCAACACACCCGCCCGCTACCGTAGGTGGTACTGACCTGTATCCAGTCCGCCAATACGGCTACTGCTATCCCACGCGCGAATTATCCCACGATTGGTTAACTTTGCGGCACTCGCCAACGCGCTCTTTATGATCAATCCGGTTGCGTTACAATCACAAGCGAAATTATCAGTGCGCTGATGAGGAAGCTATGATCATACTGCCGGAAGCCGATGCCGACTTGTTGCGCGAATGCGAGATCGACACCTTTCGTGCGAGCGGCCCCGGCGGGCAGCACGTCAACAAGACGGAGACGGCTGTCCGGCTCACGCACTTGCCTTCGGGCGTCGTCGTCACCTCGCGGGAAGCGCGCAGCCAGTATCGGAACAAAGCGTTGTGCCTGCAAAAGCTCCGCGCGCAGGTCGCGCGCTTGAATCATCGCCCGGCGAAGCGCGTGCCGACGCGCGTCTCGCGCGGCGCGAAACTGCGCACGCTGGAAGCGAAGACGCGGCGCGGGCAGATCAAGCGACTGCGGGGCAAGCCGGGCGCGGATGATTGAGCAGACCGATACGATGTCCACTTGGCCGCATGGTGGTATCATCAGCGCAAAGGAGATACTTAAATGATAACTGTGGCCAATCGCATTTATGTGCAGCCGGAGTATGCCGACGCTTTTGAGGCAAGGTTTCGTGAGCGCGCCGGGCTGGTGGATAAGATGCCCGGCTTCGTCTCGAACCGCGTGCTGCGCCCTGTCAACGAGGGCGACCCGTATGTGGTCTTCACGATCTGGCAGAGCCGGCAAGACTTTCTTAACTGGGTGCGCTCGGACGAGTTCGTCAAGGGGCACGCCCAATCCGGCACACTGCCGAAGGAAGCGTTCAGCAAAGCGAACGTGTTGGAGATGCATGAGGTAGTACAGGATTCGACCCGGCCCGATTTAGCGCCGGAGCCGCCCGGCGGGCCGTTTCGCATGCACTAAGCAGGGCGCGCTCGCTGGCGGCTAAAGCGAAACTGATGAGCTGGGGACACAACCCGGACATGATCCACGAAACCGCACGAACTAACACGAAGCAAGGCCAGAGAAGCTCGTGTTCCGTTTCGTGTGATTTCGTGGGTCAGCTTTCTGCTTCTGTCCCAATCTTATCAGGACTGAGTTAGGATGAACCACGAGTCCGTTAGCGGACAGATTGATCTCTCGGCGGCTCTCATACTTTTCCAGCTTCCCCTTATAAAGCGTTGCCGACACGCACAAGCTATGGCGCAACTAAAGGACAAGATCAAGACGACGCTCGATGAGGGGCGCATGCTGATCCTTGGCTCGCAGGTGCTAATCGGTTTGCAGTTTCGCTCGACGTTGGAGCCGGGCTTCGAGCGCCTCCCACAGCACGCGCAATATCTCAAGTTGGGTGGACTGGGGCTGATGCTGTGCGCCATCGCCTTGCTCATGTCGTCGGGCGCATACCATCAGATAGTAGAAGACGGCGAGGACACGCACGAGTTACATCATTACGCCACGTTCGTCATGTGTCTCGCGCTGTTGCCGTTCGCGTTGGGCTTGGGGATCGATGTCTTCGTTGCTGTCGAGTTTGTGATCGGGCGCACACAGGCGTGCGTGGCCGGCATCGGCACGAGCCTCGTGGCGCTGTTTTTTTGGTATGGATTGGAACTGACGCAACGGAGCGAGCACGCGCTTGCGATGAAGGAGAAGGCTATGGCAGAGCAAGCGGAAGCGCCACCGGGCCGCACCGAGTTGAAAGCTAAGATCGAGCAAGTGTTGACGGAGATCAGAGTCGTCCTGCCGGGCGCGCAGGCGCTCTTAGGCTTTCAGTTCATCAGTGTGTTGATGGATGGCTTCGAAAAACTGCCGCGCTCGTCGCACTACATACATCTGGCTAGTCTGGGGCTGATTGCGCTGAGCATCATTCTGATGATGACGCCGCCCGCTTATCACCGGCTGGTTGAGCGCGGCGAGGAGACGGAGCATTTTTGTCGCTTCGCCAGTCGCATGCTGCTCGCTGCGATGTTGCCGTTGGCCTTAGGCATCACCGGCGACTTCTTCGTCGTCGCGCGTAAGATCACTGAGTCGAAAACTATGGCAGCGATCTTGGCGGCGCTAACACTGATGCTCTTTTACGGGCTGTGGTTCGGCTACACCTTCTACCTTCGTGGCCGGCGCGGGGGCCCGCACGGCAGTGGCAGACAAGCTACGCCAAGCGCTGAGCCGGTCTGGCGCCGGCAAGTTGCGTCATAACACGCTTATTCTGACCGACAGTAAGCAATCATCCTGAATTGCTACGTCGTTCCCTCACCACTATATCTGCATCAAGCCACGGACACTTTAGCAGCGGCTGCGCGCACGGACTGCGCCTTGCATCCGGCCGGACAGAGTGACGTAGACGAAGTGGCGGAACTGCACGCGCTCGCCTGCATCGAGCAGAACGGCACTGATCCGCGTGCGCTCGATCCGCACAGCTACCGGGCGCGCGTGGGTCGCCGGATTGCGGCGGGGCGCGTCTGGGTGGCGCGCGATGCGCGGGGCATCTATTTCAAGACGGACGTGACGACGCAGAGCGAACGGATCGCTTATGTCGAAGGGGTAATGCTGCGCCCGGACGTGCGCGGGCGGGGCTTAGGCGCGCTCACCTTCGCCCGCCTCTGCCGCCGCCTGTTGCAAGAGAACGAGCGCGTCTGCCTGTTCGTCAAAGCCGCCGAGCAGAAGACCGTCGCCTTCTATCGCAAACTCGGTTTCAAACTGCACGCGCAATACCAATCCGTCCGGTTCGCCCGGCCGCATTGGCGCGCAGCAGGCAATCTTCCAACTCCAGCACAGGAGCTCACACCCGACTCGATGATGCTGCCACAGGCAACTCAAGCCGACCTCAGTCTATTGCGAGGAGCGCGCACGCGACAAACCTCAGCGCGCCGGTCTTGACAGCATTTCCGTCAAACTAACACCATCACTTCTTTTTGACCTTGCCGCCCGGCGCGCCGATTCCGTCTGCGGACGGAAAAGCCAGCCCTGCGGCGGTTTAAATCTAGCTTCAAAGCGGCATAAGTGTTGCAATCAATAGTAGCACCGTGGCCCCGCGGCGCACATATTTCCCCTCAAGCCGACGATTGCCAGCAGACACATGTCCGTCACATACAAGCAGAGTACCGCGCACCGCTTCATGATGATTGTGATCATCGTGGGCGCTGCGGCTTGTCTGTATGCCGGTAGCCAACTCTCCTTCGCGCACCTTGACGAGCGCTTCTTTCTGCTCGCGCTGGCCACGATTTGCATCGGCTCGCGGCTGAACGTGAAAGTGCCGGGCGTGACGAGTCAAGTGACCGTCTCTGAAACTTTCATCTTCCTTGCATTGCTGTTATTCGACAGTCATGCCACGATTCTGCTGGCCGCAATCGAAGGGCTGTGCATCTCTCTGCGCATCAGCAAGAGTTGGCGTGTGCGGTTATTCAATGTCGCGGTGCTGGCCTGCTCTTACACGCTGACGACCGAGTTGGTGGAATTGTGTTTCGGCCCGCTCACGGGTATCGCTGAGCGCACGCATCCGTTCGTTTATCTGAGCGCGATCAGCCTGATGGCGGCGACGCAATACGTCGGCAATTCGGGGCTGGTGGCGGCCGCGAGCGCGCTCAAGGCGCAACAGCCGCTCTGGCAAATGTGGAAGCAACATTATCTCTACACGTCGCTCACCTATTTCGCGGGCGCGTCGGCCGCCGGTCTCATCGCCAAACTGATC
>JANMAD010000128.1:0-5762 GCA_031359515.1 Acidobacteriota bacterium
TGGGTTTTAGTTACCGTACCCGCTACCGCAGGCGGTAACTAAAACCCGCCCGCTACCGCAGGCGGTACTGACCTTTGGGAGGATGCATGCCCGAACAGAATCCGATGTTGTGTCCTGTCTGCGGTGTGGTGATGAATCATCACGCGGATAAGATCGATTATAACGCTATGCCCGACGATCCGGCGACGGCCGACCCCGTGTGGGGCGGCATCATTGAGCAAGCGCACACCTGCCCGGAGTGTGGGCAGACGTTTGTTCGGCCTGAGCAAGCGGGCGCGTGAGCACAGCGCAGACCCGCTACGATCTGTGCGTGCTTGGCGGCGGCTCGGCCGGGCTGGTCGCGGCGGTGGGCGCGGCGAAACTGGGCGCGCGGGTGGCCCTCGTCGAACGCCGCGCGCTCGGCGGCGACTGTCTCTACACCGGCTGCGTGCCCTCGAAGGCGCTGATCGCTTCCGCGCGCTTCGCCCACCAACTCGGCCGCGCCGCTGCCTACGGCTTCGCGCCGCTCACGTGGCAATTCAAAGACGACCGCTTCGCCGCGATCACTGAGCGCGTCCAACAAATCATCAACACAGTCGGCGCGCACGATGCGCCTGAAGTATTCCGCGCCGAAGGTGTCGAGATTATCTTCGGCACGCCGCGCTTCGTCGCGCCGCACGAGCTTGAGATCGAGCCGCAAGCTGATAGCGGCATGGCGCAGCGTATGTTGCGTGCGCGTCGTTTCTGCATCAGCACCGGCTCGCGCCCGGCCGTGCCCCCGGTCGCCGGTTTAGCACAAGCGGGCTTTATCACGAATGAGAAAGTCTTCCACTTGCAGACGTTGCCTAACACGCTCGTCGTGCTAGGCGGCGGCCCCATCGGGTTGGAACTAGGGCAAGCGTTCGCGCGGCTCGGCAGTCGTGTGACAATTGTGGAGATGGGCGAGCGTCTGTTGCCGCGCGAAGATGAAGAAGTCTCGGCCGCGATTGCCGGTGTGTTGCGCGCAGAAGGCATTGAGGTGCTGACGCAAACGCGGGCCGTCAGTGCGACGCGAACGGCAGACGGGCGCAAGTATCTGACAGTCGAGCACAACGGCACGCCGCGCGCGTTGCCGGCCGATGAGCTTCTGGTGGCGACGGGGCGCAAGCCAAATATCGAAGGGCTAAACTTGGAGACGGCCGGCGTGCGCTATGATGACGAGCGCATACACACGGACGCATATCTGCGCACGAGCGCGGCGCACATTTACGCGGCGGGCGACGTGACCGGCCACTTTCCCTTCACGCACACGGCGGCTTACGAAGCCGCGCTCGTCGTGCGCAACGCGCTCTTCTTTTGGCCGTTGACACAGCGCGCAGACTTTCGCGTCGTGCCGTGGACAACCTTCACTGAGCCGGAGGTGGCGCGCGTCGGGCTGACTGAACGCGAAGCCCGCGCCCGCTACGAGCGCCTACACGTCTATCGCGCCGACTTTGCCGACAACGACCGCGCGCAAGCCGAGAGCGCCACCAACGGCTTCTGTAAACTTGTCTGCGCCGGCCGCAAAGGCGAGATCGTCGGCGCGCACATCGTCGGCCCGCACGCGGGCGAGCTGATACACGAAGTTGTGCTTGCCATGAAACAACGTCTGCCTGCCGCCGCGCTCGGCAGTCTCATGCACGTCTATCCCACGCTCACGCAGATCAATCAGCGAGCCGGGCTTGATGCGGCCTTAGCGCGATTGCAGCCGTATAAGTCTGTGCTGACCAAATATTTTACTTGGCGCAGGAACTGAAGTGCGTGGGCTAACTGGCCGGGCCGCGACATCACGGCGGCTATTCCCAGTACGCCGCGCAAACACCAACAGGGTCAGGGAAGTTCCCTTTATTCCTACTCTAACGGACTTGTGGGACGGCGCAAGCCCTCCGCTGTCGCTCACTTCACCAGCCAGGTCGCAAACCGCAGCCACGTATCCGTCCCGGCCAGCATTAAGCGCAGCGGCTGCGACATGATGAGCAACAGCGTGCCCCATGCGAATGCCGGATGGAGTCTGCGTTGCTTGATGGTGTCGAAGGCAACGCAAGCCAGCACACACACGTCGGTCAAGCCGAAAAAAACAAGCGGGCCGCCGGTCTCAATAAAATGTAGCGGAATACGGGCGATGGCCGGGGTAAGCAAACTCAGCGCGGTGAGCAGCATCAGTCGCTTGTGAATTTGCAGGCGACGGCGGAAGTAGAGGGCCGTGCCGAACAGGATGGCGAAGACCAGCAGGTCGCCCAACGGGATGACGAGGAACTGAAGCGGCGGTGGGCCGGGCGAAGACCCGCGCGCGGCGGCAGCAATGGCCGTGACCGTGCCGACCAACACCACCAGCGCAGCCAGCAGCGCGCCCAACACACCGAGACGTTGATGCAGCTTGGTGCGCCGGGCCGAGACCAGCCCCACCTGCACGACAAACAGCACGACCCAAGCGGTCATCACCAGCCCGTGCAGATGCACGAGCAGACCGGGCAGGGCCGGCGTGCCGAACACACCTTTCAGATAGTAAGTCCGGGCAAAGCCCGTCAGCACTAGCAAGGGAATGAACACCGCCGCCCAGATGTACAAACGGCGGTCTCTAACGTTGCGCTGCATACTCGGCTCTACGGCCATAAGCGTCCTCCATTCTTTCACTGCCGCACCACGCGCACTGCTTCGAGCGCGCAGACCACCCGCACAAATGCTAATGGGATGAAGGGCAACTCCATCGAGTCTCTTCCTTCGTGGATTTGTTGAACAACTCGGCCTGGCTTGTGCCATGCTTGCTATGCGCCTGTGAGGTGGCTGCAATCCATTGCCACAGCGCCTTGAGAGGAGTAGCATGCGCGCAGTTATGCGAATCAGCGTGTTGCTTCTAGTGCTGTTTCTGGTGGCCGTTTTCTACATGCGCCACAGTGCGCGGCCCGACGTCGCTGCCCCGGCGGCGGTTAGTATAAGCACGCGCCAGCCTGCGCTCCTAGCCTCATCCGGCACGACGACAAAGAGGATAGACTTCGCCACGCAGCTCAGACCGATCTTCGAATCACGCTGCACGCCCTGCCATTTTGCGGGCGGCAAGATGTACCAGCGCCTGCCCTTCGACCGGCCAGAGACGATTATCGCGCTCAACAAGAAGCTGTTCACCCGCATCAAAGACGAGCAAGAACAGCGGCTGATCAGCGAGTTCCTCGCGCAACAGTCTGAGCAAGATCAGTCCCGCCCTTAGCCACTGATAACAGAAAATCTCATCCTCTCCGACTTCGTCAACCAAGCCGCCAAGCAATGCAACAAGCTTCAGGTCTTCTCCTTACAGTATGCGGCGCGCACGTTGCTTCGCCGAAACGGACTTGATCACGATCCGGCCGGAGGCCGAACTGTCCAGTGGCATATCGGCGCGGGCGAGCGCTTGCGTCAGCAAACGCTTGACGGCCGGCTTGTCCAACGTCGCTGCGTCTTCGAGGACGAGATGGCGGATCGTCTTGCCGCTCCCTTTCAGTAGTTGCTGTGGATCAGGCAAGTCTGCGCCGCGCAGGAAGAAGAGGTTGACCCAGCGCGGATACAAAGCGATGGAAATGATCACGTCCGACGCACGCTCCGTCGGGCTGAAGCCGATGGCAAGCGCATTATAGCCGTCGTACACCAGTTCGATAGCGCCCGGCAGCCGCGCCCGCAGCTTGGCGAGCGCCGCCTGCGCCACAGCGCCGACCTCCGGCGCATACTTGGCGATGAACCCGGCGAGTTGGCTTACGGGTGACTCGTCTTTCATTGCTTTAGCTCGGGCCATGTGTACTCCTTTACGCCAGCGGTGCTCACTGCCGCGAGATCGCAGGTCGGCCGCGCAGGACATACTTCTGGATTTTGCCGGTGGCGGTCTTAGGTAGCTCAGTTAAAAACGTGACGCCGTGTGGGGCTTTGAAATGCGCAAGATTGTCGCGTGCGAACTCGCGCAACTCCGCTTCGGTCGTCGTCGCACCAGTCTTCAGCACGACGAAGGCGTGCGGTGCTTCGCCCCAACGCTCATGCGGCAATCCGACAATGGCGACCTCTTGCACGGCCGGGTGACGCAGCAACACGCCTTCCACCTCGACCGAAGAGATGTTCTCGCCGCCGCTGATGATCACATCCTTCAGCCGGTCGCGAATCTCGATGTAGCCGCTCGGATGCACCACTGCCGCGTCGCCCGTGTGAAACCAGCCGCCGCGCATGACTGCGGCCGTCGCTTCCGGGTCGCGATAATAGCCCTGCATCACAGTGTTCCCACGCGCGCCGATCTCACCGAGCGTCTGTCCATCGTGTGGCACTTCGCGCTTCGCCTCATCAATGACCAGCAACTCGCCCGATGTAATCAACTCCACGCCCTGACACGCCTTGATCGCAGACCTGTCGGCACACGTGAGCGTTTCGTGTTCAGGTCTCGGTTCGCAGATCGTGATAAAGGGCGCGGTCTCGGTCAGTCCGTAGGCGTGTGTGATGACCCAGCCAAGCTCGTCCTCGATACGTTCGATGGTGGCGGCTGCCGGCGGCGCGCCCGCCGTCATGATGCGCACGACGCGTCGCGTCGTGCGTCTTAAGTCCTCCGGGCCGTTAGCGATGCTGATCAAAACCGTCGGTGCGGCGCAGAGCATGGTGACGGCTTCGCGTTCGATCTGCTCGAAGATGCCGACCGGCTCGACCTTGCGCAGACAGACGTGCTTCGCGCCCGCGGCCGTCACCGTCCACACGAACGTCCAGCCGTTGGCATGAAACATCGGCAGCGTCCAGAGATAACGATCCGCCAGCGACATCGCGTGATGTATGAGCGTGCCCACCACGTTCATGTAAGCATTGCGATGCGTAATCATCACGCCTTTGGGTCGCGAAGTAGTGCCGCTCGTGTAGTTGATCGTCAACAGGTCTGTCTCTGAAATGTTTGGGCGTGTGAACTCATGCGGAGCTTCCGTCAAGAGCGTCTCGTAATCCAGCCAACCGTCCCTTGCCCCTTCGAGCGCAACGAACGCCGCCACGTCCGGCAACTGCGCACGCACGCTCTCGACTGCATCCAGATAATCCGCGTGCGCGCAGACAACCGAAGCGCCGCTGTGATTGATGAGATAAGCGAAATCGTCTGCGGTCAGCCGGTAGTTCAACGGCACAAGCACCGCACCTGTCTGCGGCACAGCGTAAAAAGATTCCAGCATCGCATGCGTATTCGGCGCAATGTACGCCACGCGTTCACCCTGCCGCACACCGAGCGCCGCAAGGGCCGCTGACCAGCGATCACACCGCGCGAAAAACTCTTCATACGTCAAACGCAACGCGCCATCAACCACCGCCTCGCGCTCCGCATACAGCTTCCGCGTCCGCCGCGCAAATTCCAAAGGGGTCAGGGGCAACTCCATCGCATCGCTCCTCTAATGGGATTGTTAAATCAAATAGCTCGTTCGCTACGGTCGGAGCGGATCCCCATTGCCCATCCTTACCAGGTATAAGCCTGCTGATATTAGGACGTCGAGCACGTCACCCGCGCCCATAAAGTCGAATAGCACAGACTGACCTTGGACACCTACTGTAATCTCAAATACTGCTTTAGTATCACTTTTCACCCAAGCATCTCGATTGTGCGCTGGAAATCTTGCAAGATTCGCAGGATTATCTATCCTGAAACGATTCCCATGAGCAATACCATTCCGCAAGTGACGGATGAGTTCAAGTTCCGGCGCGCGATCAAAATACTGATGCTGAGATAGCACATCGCCTAGTCTCAATAATGAGCCTGCGAGCCATATCCGCTCTAGTTCACTTGCCAC
>JANMAD010000148.1:0-3398 GCA_031359515.1 Acidobacteriota bacterium
GAAGAGTTGAACTTTTACTTTCGTCGGCGCGACTGCTTGGTCTGCGCCTGCGCGCGTGCGCAGCCACACGCCTTGCGCGCCCGCGACGCGCACGCGCCCGCGCGTGCCCGGCGTGCTTGCGCTGAGCGGTGTCACCGTGCCTACGTAGAGCAACAGCGCCCAACCTTCGGCGAAGGTGAAGCGCAGCAGATCGCCCACGCCGATGTCGTCGGGCGCATCAACCGCGAGGTCAACGCTGAGTTTGTCGAAGGCGGCGGCAATCACTTCGAGCGAGCGACTGAGCAGGGCCGCGCTCGTCTCCAGAGTGTCCGACCAACTGCCTTCGGAGCGGGCGCGGGCAAACGCCGGATTGAGTTTCGTGACGCGCCCTTGCGCGTCGAGCGCGGCCATGGCGAGACCCGTTAGCGGAAAGTAGTTGTAGCGCGCACGATTCGTCTTGTTCGTCGCCGAGAAGCGTTTGGCCACGCGCACGATCCAGCAGCGGCGACCGCCGTTGGTGAAGAAGGCGCGCACGGCCGGCGCGAGATAGGCGCGGGCCGGCTCGCCGCGCGCGGCGTCCCACGCGAGCGGGGCGTCCGCACCGAAGAGCGCGTTGAAGTGCGCGAGCGATTCGACCGCGACCGGCGTGTCCAACGGCCCCGACGCGGCGAAGCCGACGAAGCAGGTCACGTCCATACGCGGCAGCCACTCGGCGAGCGGCGGCGCTTGCGTCTCGAAGCGGAAGCCGGGCAGCCTACGCGTTGTGCGGCGCTGAAGCATCGCCCCTCGCTACTCCATCTCCAGCCGCTCGTAAGCGATGGTCAACTCTTCCATCGCCACATCCGTCCCCTTCGCGTTGAACGGGCCGCTGATGTGCTTGATGATGCGTGCGCGCAACAGTTTCCACGTCTGCACGACGCTGGTGTGATCCTCATTCTGCAATTGGATCGTGACCGTGCGCTCGGCGTTCTGGTTGCCGTTGCGGATGTCGTTAAGCCACTGGTAGAGGTTGAGCGAGCCGATGACGCCGCGCTTCAACGTCACATCGGTTGCTTTGTTGAGGCCGGTGATCTTGCGCACGCTGTTCTCTTTCGAGTTGCCCGTGCGGTACTCGGAGACGGTCACCTCCATGCCGATGTTGCTCAACTCCTGAAAGCCCGCCTCAGGCCCGTCGGTGTTGCCCGTGCCGAGATCAACCAAGAAATTAAACTGCACGTAAGGGCGGTCGCGTAGCACTGCCATGATGATCCTCCTGAAAGAATGATGGATGCGGAATGATGAAAGATGAAGGCGGAGTTATTGGCCCTAATTCATCATTCATCGTTCATCGTTAGACTTTTCGATCCGCCGTCCATTGGCCGATGCGGAAGATGACGAACTCGGCAGGGCGCAGGGGCGCGACACCGACGAGACAGACGAGGCGGCCGTTGTCGAGATCGTTTTGCGTCATGGTCGAGCGGTCGCAGCGCACGAAGTAAGCCTTCTCCGGTTTGTCGCCCAAGAGCGCGCCCATCTGCCACTCGTTCAAGAGAAAATCTTCGATGGTGCGGCGCACATTGCCCCACAGTTGCTCACCGTTCGGCTCGAAGACGGCCCACTGTGTGCCCTTGTCTATCGAGCGTTCGAGATAGGCGAAGTAGCGGCGCAGGTTGACGTACTTCCATTCCGGATCGGAACTGATCGTGCGCGCCCCCCAGAGCCGGAAGCCGCGCCCCTCGAAGAAGCGGAAGCAGTTGATCCCTTCTGGGTTCAAGACCTCCTGCTGCGCGCGATTCAACAGCTTCTCAAAACCGATGGCGAGATTGACGACCTCGTTGGCGGGCGCTTTATAGACGGCGCGGTTCACGTCGTTGCGCGCGTAGATGCCGGCGACGAAACCGCTCGGCGGCAGATTCAATTCAGTATTGGTGACCGGATCAAGCACGCGCACCCACGGGTAGTAGAGCGCGGCGTAAGAGGAATCGAGTTTGGCGCGCAGGTCGCGCACCTCGGCGATTGATTGATCGTTGCCGCTATCCAGCACCGCGATGCGATAACGCATGCGCTGGGCGTGCGCGATGAGCGCATTGATCGTTGCGTTCGCCTGCTTGGCCGCATCCGCGCTCGCCGTATAACCGTAGGTCGAGCCGGGCGCGGCGACGATGGAGATGTCCTCCAAATCCTCGAAGGCCATCAAGCCGGATTTGTCGTTGGTGTCGTCGTCAACATTGCCGGCGTAGTCGCCTGCGGCGGGACGTGCGCCATCGTTGCCGCCGGTGAGTTGCAACTCGATGGAGCGCGCGGTGTCGGTCGCGAGCGCGGCGGTCGTCGGGTCGCGCGAGGCGAAGTCGCTGAGCCGTTGCCGCAAATTCAAATTGGTGTTGGTGCGCGTGCCGTTGTCAACGATGGCGTCGAGGACGTTCGCGCCCGCTTTCACGTTGCCGCCGGCCAAGACGACGATGGGCAGTGTGCGCGCTTGCGCCAGACTGCTCGGATTCTGTTTGAACAACTCGGTCAACGAATCGGGTGCGCCGAAGGCGTTGCGATGGCGCGGGTCGAGCGCGATGTTGTTCCACACTTCTGTGGACGATGCATCGCGGTCGCGTCTGACCGTGATGGTGAGTGTGACGAGACGCAGTTCGTGCCCTTCGGCCGGATCGAGCGCGGGCGCGTTCGATCCGGCCGGCGCTTTCAGGCGCAGATCGTTCGGCCCGGTCGTGGTCGTCTGCCCGAAGACCCACGTCTGTTCGTTTTTGTCGTAGTGCGCGATGAGTGTGCCGCCCGCGCCGGGCGGGCTGCTGACAGGGCTGACCACATCACCGACCCAAACCGTGTCGTAATCGCGTAGCGCGCCCGCGCTCAGATTGCCCTTCGTGCCCGCGAGCATGTTCTGCCCCAGCACGGCCGTGATGATGACGCGCATGTTCCCGGCCGCGCCGGGAAAGCGCGCCCGCACGAGGAGCGAACCGTCGCGTGCGCCCGCGCCCGGATCGGCCGTCAGCCACGCGCGTGCATGCCCGTCGCTGTTCAGCCCGTTGGTCACGGTCGGCCTATCATCGGCGAGTTTGTCGTCCGGGCGCTGATACGGAGCGGGATTCGCGCCGAGCGGCCGGAAGACGCGCCCAACATAGAGCCGTTTGCCGCCTTCCTCGAAGAAGGCACGGACGGCGTGCCAGAGAAAATTGGGCTGGCTCGCGCCCTCGAAGTTGAGCGGTTGGCGGTCGCCATAGACGCGCTCGTACTCGACGAGGCTGGTGATGATGTCCGCTTCGAGATCGACGGGGCCGTAGCGTGCGGGGCCGACAAAACCGGTCGTGGTCGTGCTCACGCCTTCGATGGACTTGGCGCGAAACGAGGTCTCCTCGATATAGACTCCCGGAGCAAGGTATTCAGGCATGACTCCTCCTTCACGGCTTACACGGCCGGTGTGATGTAGAGCG
>JANMAD010000154.1:0-34472 GCA_031359515.1 Acidobacteriota bacterium
AACAAAAGGAGGCCGAGGCCGAGATGGCGCGGGCCGTGCCGTTGTCCGAAGCGCTCGTCGCCGCCGACCCGCACGACATCCGGCTGCGCACAGGGCTACACCAGACCTACATGATGACGAGCAGCGTTTACGAAGATATCAACAACCCGCTCGCAAACGAGTACACCTTCAAAGCCCTAAAAGTAATCGAGGAGACGGTCGCAAAAGACCCGGCCAACGTACGCGCCAAACAGCAACTGGCGAAGACCTATTCCCGGCTCGGCGTGACGCTCGACAACGTCGGGCAGAGCGGCGAATCCATTCTCTATCTTGGCAAAGCCCTTCAGATTTTGCAGGCGCTAGTCGGGAGCGAAACGAAGAACCGCCGCCTCAAATACGATCTGGCAACCGCTTATATACGGCTCGGCGACGCCCGCAACAAGCAACGTGATTTCCGTAACGCGCTCGTCGCCTTCGAGGGAGCCGTCACGGTGCTGACCGAACTGGCCGCCAGCGACGCGACGGACAATGCATCTCTGCGGAACTTGGCCAACGCCATTGATTCGATGGCGGTATCCCACGAAGGTCTCGCCGCCCAAGCAACAGGCGCGGAAAAACAATCCCATCACCGGCTGGCAAAACAAAGTTACCAACGTGCCCTGGACATTCTGCACCAACTCGAAGCGCGCAACGCGCTCTCCAAAGTCGACCGCAAATTCCTTGAGCGACTCCAAACCACCCTACAGAAGCCCGCGTGGCAGTGACGGTTAGCGCGCCGCACCATTCAAGCCCGTCACTCACATTGCCGCCGCCGCGCCCAAAATCGTCTTGCCGTAAATGAATTATGATTCGGGGAGTTTTCGGCGCTCAGCATCAAGGCTCACAAGCTCAATTTAGACGACCCGCTCCCGGCGCGCGACGCGCACGCCCGCGCGCCAGTCTTCGTTGAGGTCAAAGCGGTACATTTCGATTTCTGGCGTAATGCAGCGCGCGATCATCTGGAACGAATGGTGAAAGCGCAGCATGGGCGCGACGAGATAGACGAGCGGCGGCTCATCGGAAATTTCGGTGTCGCCGAACAGGCGCGCGCTTGATGTGACCGACGCGATGTTGCGACGAGATGCGCCGCCAGTTGTCACTGCATCTCTATCAACAACATAATTCATCTTCGACCATGAGTGCTGCTCGCTCTGCTTTCGAGTGAGATCAACTTGTCAGCTCTTGCAGCAGCCAGGCTTTCGCCATGTTCCAGTCGCGTTTGACCGTCGCCGTGGAGATGCTCAACACTTCAGCGGTTTCTTCAACGCTCATCCCGCTGAAATAACGCAGTTCGATGACGCGGGCTTGCCGCTCGTCAAATTCTGACAGGCGCGTTAACGCCTCATCCAGCGCCACCAGGTCGAGGCCGCTTCCTTCCGAGGTGACGAGCGCGGCTTCTTCGAGCGGGAGATTTTCCTGCGGCCCGCCGCGTTTCTCACGATGACGCGCTTTCGCGTAGTTGACCAGAATCCGGCGCATCGCCTGCGCGGCGATGGCGAAAAAGTGCGCGCGGTTTTGCCAGTTCACTGCGCGCTGGTCGATTAGTTGTAGGTAGGCTTCGTTAATCAGCGCGGATGTTTGCAGCGTGTGGTTTGGCCGCTCGCGCCGCAGGTAGCGCGCTGCCTGCCGGTGCAGTTCCGTATAGACGAGCGGCAGCAGATGGTCTAACGCTTCGCGGTTGCCGCCGCTCCATGCCTGCAACATCTGCGTAATTTCCTGTGGCTGCTCGTCCGGATGCTTCATAAGCTTCGGGCTTATTTTAGTCCTCGCAAAATTATTTCTCCACACCTGAATTTTCCGTGAGCCTTTTCCTCCGGCTTTGTTTCGTTAATAGATGAGGGCAGTTTTCAGTTAGCAATCAATGCCGGCAACAGGAGAAGTAAAATGACTAACCAAAACCACAAAATCCTTTCCGTTCGCAGATTGCTTTTAGCGCTCCCCGCCTTACTGATCGTCTGTGCGCCCGCGGCTTTCGCACAAGGCTCTGACGATTACAACCGACGGGAAGTCGCCGTCGGCTACTCGCACATGAGGGGCGAATCAACTGTCGGGGCGGAGGTGCTTCAAATGCCGGGCGGCTCGCTCACCATAGACCCTTGCACGACTCAGGGCGGCCAGTTCTTCGGCGCGAATTTCCAGAGGTTCTTCTGCGCGCACCGGGGCTTCAACGGCTTCGACACTTCCGCAGTCTACAACTTCAACCGTTACGTCGGCCTCAAGGGTAACATCTCCGGGCATTACAACTCCGAAACCTTCGTTGACGGGGCCACGAACGTGAATTCGAGGACGCGCGTCTACAACTTTCTGGCCGGCGTGCAGGTTAAAGATAATCGGAAAGAGGGTGGCGCGCTAAGACCTTTTGCCCATGCCCTCGGCGGCGTCGCGCGCGTGAGCTTTAGCACGAGGCAAACGAATCAGTTTGCGCCGCCGCCCTTCAATGATTTCCCTGTGAGCGACAGCCAAACGAACTTCGCCATGAAACTCGGCGGCGGACTTGACGTTCGACTGGGACGGCGCGTTGATCTGCGGCTCGTCGAAATCAACTACAACCCCGTTTTCGGCGGCGAGCGCAAACTCGTCGGCGGCCCGTTCCCGCAAACGCCGGTCACTGCTCAGGGCCGAACGGCGCACAACTTCACCATCGGTATCGGTGTCGTCTTCCGCTAAGTTCCTACAAAGTCTCAACGCCGAGTTGTGCCCTGCGTAACTCTTAATCTCTTCGAGTCCCGAAAGGAGAAACCGACATGATGAACAGAACAAGCCAACGCTCCGTCAAACGATTGGCGTTAGTCCTCGGCATACTCGCCGTTTCGATCTTCGCCCTAACGACACTCATCAAAACTCCGGCTCTAGCCAGCGGCGAATGTCCCGACGATTGCCAGGAACAACTGACTGCCGCGAGGGCCGCGACGGCTCAGTATCACGACCAGAACAAGGCGCTCCAGGACGGCTTCATCTCAACCTTCGCGTGCGTCGAAGCGCCCGGACTCGGCGCGATGGGCGTTCACTACATCAACCCCGCGCGGATGATGGACATTAGCGTGGACGCGAGCCAGCCTGAAGTCTTGCTCTACATTCAACAGGGCGATGGGACGATGCGACTCGTGGGGCTGGAATACTACGCGCCCGTGCTGTCGAACGGTGCGCCGTGGTTCGGCGGGGCTAACGCTCCTCCACCCCGCATAGACAACCCTGCGCCCATCTTATTCGGGCGCTCCTTCGACGGGCCGATGCCGGGACACGAGCCGGGACAGCCTTGGCACTACGACCTGCACGTCTGGGCTTGGAGAAACAATCCGCGCGGACTGTTCTACCCCTTCAATCCGAAGCTGAGTTGCCAACAGAGATGAGCGGAAAAGAGAGGAAAGGCAAGACCGGGCTGTTGCTTTCAGTTTTGCCTTTCCTTCCCCCGCGCGGGGCCTCGGTTAGTTCTATGTGGCAAGACCAACGCGACGCAGTAAATCCTGAAAGCGCGGCTCGTCGCGTAGAACTTGAAGTCGCGGATCGGCGTTGAGCCAGCCTGGAAGCAGCACGTTGCGTTCGGCAAATGCCTTTTCCAGATAATTCAAGACCTGCTCTCGTTCATTCAGTCCCGCATAAATCAAGGCAAAATATAATGGCAAAACGGAGTGCTGTTTTGCCTGCTCTTCCAATTCGGCGAGAATTTTTCGCGCTTCAATCTGTTGTCCGGCGATGCCGTAGGCGTGTGCGAGATTCGCCAAAGCAATTGGCACGCGCTGCACCGCGCATTGTTTTTGCAGCGACGCGAGGGCCGCGTCCAGTTCACCCTTTTGCAAATAGGCGATGCCTAAAAAGCCGAGCGCGGGTTGTAAATCGGGTTCGATTTCCAGCGCGTTCCGGCATTGTTCGATGGCCGCGTCGAGATTGCCCGCACTCCAATACGCCATCGCCTGATAAGTTTTTAGCAGCGGCGAAAGCGGATCAAGCCGCAAGCCTTGTTTGAACATGGCAAGGGCTTCATCAAACCGTCGTAGGGAAAGCAGTAATGTCCCGTAATAGCGATACGTCGTCACATAATTCGGATTGAGTTGAAGCGCGTATTTGAACTCGGTTTCCGCGCCTTGCCAATCCCAATCGTATAGCTGCCTGACGACGCCGAGCGAAACGTGGGCTTCGACCGATTGTGCGTTAAGTTCGATGGCACGCATGGCGGCATCACGCGCTTTCGGTAAAACTTCCGGCGGCGAAAAACAGATGTAAGAACCGATAATATAAGTTTCGGCAAGACCGGCGTAGGCTGGCTCGCAATCGGGTTCGAGCGCGAGTACTTGCGAAAAATATGAGACCGCTTTGTGAAAACCTTCGGGCGTAAATTTATTCAAATAGAAGCGAGCTTTGAGATAAAGCTGATAGGCGTGGGCGTTATCCGTCCAACGCGCCTTTAATCTCTCGTGCTCCGAACTGCTTAGGTTCAACAACAGCGCGCCTACGACTTGCGCTGCAATCTCGTCCTGCACGTCGAATATATCTGTCAAACGTGCGTCAAACTTTCCAGCCCAGAGAGAGTTTCCGCTTTCGACGCTGACCAGTTGGACGGTCACGCGCAAACGCTCGCCCGCGCGTTGCAGGCTGCCTTCCAAAATCGTGCCGACACGCAACTCTCGTCCAATCGAGCCGGAGTTTTGCTTCGGATTGTGGTAACGACGAATCGCGCTGGTCGGGCGCACGGTGAGTTGTCTCGTGTTGCTGAGTTGAGTAATCAGCGCGTCGGCCAAACCAAGTCCGAGATATTCCTCATCTTCTTTCAGCGTGAGGGTCGAAAAAGGCAGGATGGCGATTGAGGAGACGGGAGGCGGCTGTTCTATAGAGTTTGGAGGCACGGAAACAAAGGCAAATGGCTCGCCCCTATCCAATTGCTTTCGCAGTTTCCGCAGATCGGAGAGCAAATCGTTCGCCGTTTGGTAACGCGCATCCGGCTCTTTCGCCAGCAACTTTGTTACGGCGCGCTCAAGTTCGGCCGGCGCTTCCCTGTCGCGGTTCGACAATGGCGCGGGCGGTTCTTCCATGATCGCAACGAGCGTGTGATTCACGGTCTTGCCTGAAAACGGCAAACCACCCGCCAGCATTTCGTAGAGTACGACGCCCAGACTCCAGAGGTCTGTGCGGTGATCAACCTTTCCGCCCTGCGCCTGTTCGGGCGACATGTAGTTGACCGTTCCCAACACAACGCCGGGAATGGTCAGCCTGCGGGTCGAAATATCCGAGAGGGGTTCCGCTGCGCCCGTCTCCGTCAATTTCGCCAGACCGAAATCGAGCAGCTTCACGATCCCGTCCGGACGCAGCATGACGTTTTCGGGCTTGATGTCACGATGCACCACGCCCGCCGCGTGCGCGACCGCGAGCGCTGAGGCGAGATGCGCTGTCACATCTAAAGCCTCCGTGACGCTTAGTGCGCCGCGCGACATCCTTTGCCGCAAGGTCTCGCCTTCGACATATTCCGTTGTGATAAAAGTCGTGTCGCCGTCCGCGTCAATTTCGTGGATGGTGATGATGCTTGGATGATTCAAGGCGGACGCGGCGCGTGCCTCCTGTTTGAAGCGTTCCAGACGCACTTTGTCAGCGGTCAGATGTGCTAACAGAACTTTGAGCGCGACTTTGCGGTTCAGCCGCGTGTCTCGCGCAAGGTAAACTTCACCCATCCCCCCCGCGCCGAGTTGGCGGATAATTTCGTAATGCGCGACGCGCTGGCCGCTGCGGAGTTGATCGCCCGGCTCGATAATCGAGCTAGCCACCTCGGCGACGGCGGGACGCTCCATGAAGCTGTCCGCCCGCTCAAACGATGCCAGCAACTTTTCGACCTCGCCGCGCAGCTCCGCATCTCCGCCACAGGCGTTCTCCAAAAACGATCCGCGCTTCTTCGGAGAAAGTTCCACTGCGGCGTCAAACAAGCCTTTGATCAGTTGCCAACGCTCTCTGTCCATCTTCCTATCTTATCCGGGTTGAACCGCCGAACGACTCTCTGGCCGGAGGATTCTACTTGAGTTTGAATCAACAAAGTCAGGAAACTTTCCTGACTCTGCCAAGGCCGCTCGATGAAGGCTTTAGTTCACGCGCAGACGGCGCATGACGCGCACGCCCGTCCGCCAATCTTCGTTTAAGTCGAAGCGGTACATTTCGATCTCCGGCGTGATGCAGCGTGCCAGCGTCTGGAACGCACGATGGAAACGCAGCAGCGGCGCGACGAGATAGACGAGCGGCGGTTCATCGGAAATCTCCGCATCGCCGAACAAGCGCGCACGCTTGATGTGGCCAGCGCGATGGTAAGTAGATATTCGTCTCCAGTAGTCCGCGCCTTGCAGCGGCAGCACCGCGTCTTCATTAACTTTTAATTCGATCACGACGAGTCGCCCGTCGCGCCTGAGGGCGAGCAGATCGACGGGCCGCGCACTGTGTCCACCGCGCTCAGATGCAGGCCGAAACTGCGCATGGAGCGGCGCGAGGACGAGACCGGGATCGAGCCGCGTGATGTCGCGGCGCAAGAGCGCTTCGAGCCACGCTTCGGGCGCGGCGCGGTAGAGCGCGTGGCGATGATCCGGCGCGTTTGCGTGGCGATGTGCGGCCAATTCATCGAGCAACTTGGCGAGTTCCGGCCAGTTGCTTTCATCGAGCAGATGCTTGTGCGCGCCCGCGCCGAACCAGACATGCTCATGCGCGAGTGTGCGGCGCACGCGCGCGAACGCGAGACCGTGATAACGCAGCGTCTCGCCGTAGCGTGCGCGCACCACGTCAATCGCACCGGGCGCGAGCGCGCCGATGCGCGCGGCCGTCGCGCTCAACTCGACGCGCGGGCGTGTGGGCGCGCGAGTTGCGCCAGCAAGTAACTGCGCCAACTCCGGCACTGGCGCGGGCGTCAAGAGTTGCCATGCCTCGTCGCGCTCGTACAACGCAATATCGCGTCTCACTTCTGCGCGCAGCAACGCCAGCCGCTCGCGCACCGGACTGATCAACTCATGCGGCATGATGAGCCACAGTTTGCGCAACGACGTGAAGCGCGCTTGCCGGTTGAGCCGCAGCCACCAGAGCAAGGCCGACGCAACGAGCGCGTCCGCATCGCGCGCACCGAGCGGCACGACGGGGCCGGTCACGGCGACGAGTTCGCTGCGCACGCGCAGGATGATGCGCGCGTAGCGGCCCGGCTCAGTCCGTCGCGCGCCCGCGCTCAAATGCATGCGCTCGATCTGCGCGCCTTGTATGTCGGCACACACGAGCGCAGCCATCTGCGCGCACAGATGCAGCCGCGCCGCGCGTACGGCCTCAACACCTGCGCCGGCCGATGCACGCGGCACAAGCGTAAGCGTCGCCCGCTCTGCGCCCGCGCGCCGCGCTACGTGCAGTTGCAGACGCTCGCCCGTCCACTCCCACTCGACCACACGCCACACGCGCACGCCCCGCTCAGTCCAGTAAGAGAAATGCACGCGCCCGTTGGCCGCGTGCAACTCCCACTCGCCTTTGCGCAGCGGCACGGGCACGCCCGCCTGGCCCTCGGCGCAAAACCACTCGCCGCGCGCGTCGAGCAGCGCGCTCAACTCGCGCCACGCCCGTTCTTTGTCAGCCATATTCGTGAGGCGTTTCATCTGTGCAGAGGACAAAGTGCCCGCCCGGTTTGTGAGAAACGAAGCGTGCTGCGTTAGGCCTGTGCGCGTCATGTCGTCGGGCTGAACGCGCGCCGCGCCTGTGCTAACATCGGCACTAGCTCCACGGACGAATACGCGACCGGCGGCTAGAGATGTTAGCACTCCTGTCGCCACGTGCAATCATTTCTTACTGGTAGGGTGCAGGCGAACATGAAAGATGTTTATTTGATCGGCGCGGTGCGGACACCAATCGGGCGTTACGGCGGCGCGCTGGCGGGTATACCGGCGGCGGAGTTGGGCGCGTGCGCGGCCCGCGCGAGTCTGGCACGCGCAGGCCTCAAAGCGGACGAGGTACAGGAAGTTATCTGGGGCTGCGCGCGGCAGGCGGGCGCGGGGCCGAACGTGGCGCGGCAGATCAGTTATCGTGCGGGGCTGCCGGAGACCGTGCCGGCGTACACGGTCAATCAAGCGTGCGGGTCGGGGCTGCAAGCGATTATTCTGGCCGCGCAGGAGATCATCCTGGGCCGCGCACAGGCCGTGCTGGCGGGTGGCGTGGAGAATATGTCGCGCGTGCCTTACTACGCAGAAGGCGCGCGTTGGGGCATGCGTATGGGCAACGTCGAGTTGGTGGACGGCATGCACCGCGACGGCTTTCTCGATCCGCTCTCAGGTTTATTGATGGGCGCGACGGCCGAGAACTTGGCCGACCGCTACGAAATCTCGCGCGCCGAACAGGACGAGTACGCGTTGCGCACACAACAGCGCGCTGCCGCCGCCATTGACGCGGGCCGCTTCGATGCTGAAGTCGCGCCCATCGAGATCAAAGGCCGCAAAGGCGAAGCGATCAACTTCACGCGCGACGAGCATCCACGCGCTGACACGTCGCTCGCATCTTTGCGCAAATTGCCGCCGGTCTTTCGCGCGGACGGCACGGTCACGGCCGGCAACTCTTCGGGTATCACGGACGGCGCGGCGGCGGTCGTCGTCATCGGCGCAGACGCATTGAAACCTTTGGCGGGCGTCGTGCCACAGGCGCGCATCGTTGACTATGAGATCGCGGGCGTCGCGCCGGAGATCATGGGCATCGGGCCTGTGCCGGCCGTGCGCGCTCTGTTGGCCCGACAGAAACTCTCGCTCGCCGAGATCGATCTGATCGAACTGAACGAAGCTTTTGCCGCGCAGGTGATCGCTTGTGATCGTGAGCTTAACTTTGCTGCCGACCGGCTGAACGTCAACGGCGGCGCGATTGCGCTCGGCCACCCAATTGGCTGCACCGGCGTGCGCATCACGACGACGCTCTTGCACGAGATGGCGAAGCGCAAGGCGCGGCGCGGTCTCGCCACACTTTGCGTCAGCGGCGGCATGGGATTGGCCTTGCTCGTCGAGCGTGTGTAATTAACCGCGCACGTCTGTAACGTTCGGGCGGCGGTAGGCGTCTTAGGTTGGGCGGCGGAGTGTGTGCTGTTGCGCTGTTTTGCAGCCAACGAGGGCGACGCGGTGCGCATCCGAATGTAGCAATTCTCCCACAAATTCAACTGAACCGGGACGGCGGCGTTAGCCGTCATATTTGAGCAACGGGTGAAAGGTTTAAGATGAAGAAGACTGTTCTGTTTTTCGCGTTGGCGCTCATACTCGCGGCGGTAAGCGTGCTGCCGGTGAGCGCACAGACTAATCGCGCAGGGGCGGCAACGCGGGCTGTGCCGGACATGCTCGCGGCCCTGCCCGCGTCGGACGCGGTGTTGGCGGTGGACGTGCCGCGTCTGTTCAAAGAGGCTCTGCCGCGTATCTATGCGAATGATGCGGCGAAGCTCGCCGAGATCAATGCCGACATTGACACCTTCAAGACACGCACGGGACTTGACCCGCGTCTGTTCGAGCGCATGGCGGTCGGCGTGCAGTTCGTGGAACTACCGTCGGGCGGAGTAAAGATTCAGCCGGTCGCACTCGCGCGCGGCAATTTCAATGCGGCGGCGCTCATGGCGGCCGGACGCATCGCGGCGCAAGGCAAGTATCAGCAGCAGCAGTATAAGGGTAAGACCATCTACGTCTTCAGTCTCGACAATCAGGTTAAATTTTTGAACTTACACTGGACTGAACTGGCGGCGGTGGTGCTAGACAATCACACGCTCGCGTTCGGTCAGCCGGAGCGTGTGCGCGCGGCCATTGATGCGCAAGGCGGCGGCGCGCGTGTGCGCAGCGACGTGGTGGCGCTGGCCGAGCGCGATCCGGGCGCGATCATCGGTGCGGGCGGCAACATCCCAGCATCGCTCACGCGCCAACTCGATTTTCTCAGTCCGGAGATCAGCCGCAGCATCGCCTCCGTCCGCCAGTTCTACGGCACGATGGGGGCAACGGGCGACGGCTTCCATCTGCTCACGGTGTTTCGCACGGGCAGTGCGGCGGATGCGCGCACGCTCTCCGACACGGTCGAAGGTCTCAAACAGCTTGCGCCCTTCGCCATCGCGCGCATGAAGGGCGATAAGGCCAAGCTAACGCAGCAACTCGTGGACACCACAAGGGTCACGACTGAAGGCAGCGACGTGCAGATCAGACTCGACCTCGCGGATGCGAACGTGGCCACACTCGTGCGCGTGTTTTAACGCGCGGGGAGTTTAACCACAAAGGACGCGAAGAGAGCCGCAAAGGGTCGCAGAGAAAAAATTCTTTGCGGCCCTTTGCGGCTCTTCCTCTGTGCCCTTTGCGGTTAAATCTCTTTCGCTGCTACTTCGTCCCCGGCAGACCGGGGAAGCGTGGCGGCGCGGGCGCGGCTTCATCTTCATCGGTCGCGACGCGCGCCAACACGTCGTCGTAAATCTTGATCTTCCCTTCCCGCTCGTAGCGCGCACGCAACGCGCTGATGTAGTCCTCATATACGTCGCCGCGCTTGGAGGTGAGCGCCGTCTGCATGAGTTGATCGTGCTGCTTATTGAACTCGGCCAGATCGGCGTCGGCGCGCTTCGTCACGCCGATGACGACCCACGTGTCGCTGACCTGCACGGGCGTCTTTGTGATCTCGCCCTCTTTCAAGTTGTAGATCACCTCGCTGGCCGCCGCGCTTGTGCCCACGCCTTCGAGCGGCTGGGTGGTCTTGAATTTGTCGAGCGTCTTAGCTTCGAGACCGTACTTCTCAGCCGCAGCTTTTAAATCGGCCGGACTGTTCGCCGCGTTGGCGATGTCGCGGGCCGTCTGTTCAACCCGGCCCTTGGCTTGCTCGTCCTTGACGCGCTCGGTCACCTTGTCTTTCACCTCGGCGAAATCGGGGATGCGCGGGTCGCGCTTCTCGACGAGCGTGGGAATGGCGAAGCCGTTCTTGACGGGCGTGCGCTCGCCCACATCGCCCACGTTCTCCAGCGGCTTGATGGCCTCTTCAAACTGCGGGCTGCTGCCGATGTCGGGCACGTTGTCGCCCGGTTTGAGGAGCGGCGTCTCTTTGATCATCTCGGCCGGCGTCATCACGGCGTCCTTCGCCAACTCGGCCGCCACCTGCTGCACGTTCTTCGTCTCCTTCACGCGTTGCGCGGCCCGGCCTGCGAGTTCGGCCGCAGATTTATAAGCCCGGCGGTTGCGCAGCGAGGCGAGCAATTCCGGCTTCGCATCTTCAAACGTCTTCGGCACGGCCGGGCCACGGCGGAAGATGTAGTAAGCCTTCGTGGCCTTGTCATAGAGCGGGTCGGTCGTCTCGCCCTCACTCATGTCGAGCAATCGTTGCGTCAGGTCGTTCGGCTTATTCAGATTGCGCTTGACGAGCGCGGGCAGCCAGCCGCCGCTCTTCGCGGTCGCCGGGTCTTGCGATTGCCCGCGCGCCGCCTCGGCAAACTTCTGCTCGTCCACCATGACGGTCGCATCGCTTTTGCCGCCGCGCAGTTCGGCCGCGATCCCTGTGGCCTTGGCCAACTCTTGCTGATCAAGCTCCGGCGTCGCCATCTTGATAACAATCTGCTGCGCCTTGACGCCCGCTTGCTTCTTATCTGCTGGCAATTGGTTGTACTCGGCGCGCAAATCTTCATCCGAGATGGCGAGCTTCGCGCCGAGCCGCGTTTGATCGATGAAGAGATAGCGAATCTTCTTCTGCACTTCGAGATAACGGAAGTCCGTCTTGTGCGCGTCGTAATACTTTTGCAGGTCGTCGTCCGTGGGCTGCACACGCGCGGCCAACTTATCCGCCACGATGGGCACGTAGGTCAGATCGAAGGCAGTGTTCTTACGTTCGTAGTCGTCTTTGATTTCCTGCTCGGAGGCGTTGACGCCGGCCGTGACGAACGCACGCAGTTTCTGCTCTGCGAGCGAGTCGCGAATGGTCTGCTCGAACTTCTCGACGCTGCCGTAGCGCGTCGTCACGATGTCCTTGTAGCGGTCGAAGCCATCGCCGCTACCGCTCGCGGCGTCCGGAAACTGCTTGCGAATCCCGGCAGCCACTTCGGCATCAGAGGCGACGAGATTCAACCGCCGCGCCTCTTGCGCGACGATGCGGTCACGGATCAGCCCGTCGAGGAAACGCTTATCGCCGCCCAACTGCGCCAGATTGATCTGCCCGCCGAACATCTGTTGATAAGACTCTTTCAGCCGGGTCAGATCGCCGACCGTGACCTCGTCGCCGTTCACTTTGGCGAGCGTCTCGCTATTAGTCGGCGTGGCGTTCGCCATGTTGCGCGACGGCGCGTAAAAGAGGACGAGGCTCAGCCCCATCAAACCGGCGAAAAATAGCAGCACCCATTTGTGCGCCGACCGCATACGGTTAAATTGTTTCAGCATGCCTTAAACCTTCCCAGCAAACTCAGTGCTAACGATTGTGTCAGTGTGCGATTAGTAGATAGACGACTTTCGCGCGCGATGCGCAAGCGGTGGATTGTAGCGGAGCGGGCGGCGCGCTCGCAACCGGACAGCATAGATGTCAGATGCTAGCGATTAGATGTTGGTAGCGGACTACACCAGCATCTAGCATCTAGCATCTGACATCTGCCTTTGCACCGTCTTCGCGTGGATGTTATATCTCTTGGCTATGGGCGAATCAATGTGGCTGTGGGTGGGCTTTACGGTCTTCATCCTCCTCATGTTGGGCATTGATCTGGGGCTGTTCAACCGCAAGGCGCACGTCATTACCTACAAGCAGGCGGTCTGGTGGAGCGTTGTCTGGATCACGCTGGCCCTGTTGTTCTCCGGCGTCGTGTACTGGCGGCACACCATCAGCGGCGTGCAATCCACCGGGCTGAACGCCGTCATCATTTACCTCACCGGCTACCTCATTGAGTTGTCGCTTTCGGTGGACAATCTCTTCGTCTTCCTGCTCATCTTCGCCTACTTCAAAGTGCCGGCGAAATACCAGCACCGCGTGTTGTACTGGGGCATCCTCGGCGCGCTCGTCATGCGCGGCGTGATGATCGGCGCGGGCGCGTTCCTGATCCAACGTTTTCATTTCATCATCTATTTCTTTGGCGCGTTCCTGGTCTATACGGGTTTCAAGATGTTCCGGCAGGGCGACGAAGAGGTCAACCCGGAAGACAGCCCCATCGTGCGTTTCATCACGCGCTACGTGCCGATCACGCGCCACTACGAAGGCAAACACTTCTTCACGCGGGTGGACGGGCGGCGGAATGGCACACTCTTATTGCTCGTGCTGATCACCGTCGAAGTCACCGATCTCGTCTTCGCGGTGGATTCAATCCCGGCCATCTTCTCCGTCACCACCGATCCGTTCCTCGTCTATACCTCGAACGTCTTCGCCATCCTGGGGCTGCGCTCTTTCTACTTCCTGCTCGCGGGCGTCGTCGAAAAATTCCACTATCTGAAGACCGGACTGGCGTTGGTGCTGACCTTTATCGGCGTGAAAATGCTGATCGAGATCATTCACGTCAAACTGCCGCCGGTCATCGCGCTTGCGGTCGTCGCCCTCGTGCTGCTCGCGTCGGTCGCGGCGTCGCTTATCTGGCCGCAACCGGAGGAGGAACAGATCGAGGTGGAATTGCCCGAAGGTTTCAACTCGCCTTACGACGACGATCAAGGCCGACTCGGCGCGGAAGAACCGCCACCGGTGGGGATGAAGGATGAGGGATGAAAGAGGGCGATAACGCCGGGAAAGTGACGATTCATCCTTTATCCTTTCTCCTTCATCCTTCGCCCCTCATCCTTTCTCTTGAAGCGGCGCGACGCGCTGTGCTAACTTGCTTATAGGATGGTTGCAGGCCGCGCCGTCCGTGCCGAGCAATGCCCCTGATTAGTTTGCGCGCCTGTTTATGCCGGAGGCCGCGCAACACCTCTTCACTGAATCTTATTTCCTGAAACATTTCTGCTACGTCCGCGCGCTGCTGGGTGACGTATGGACAGTTCCCGCACCATGGTACAAAAACCTCATCGCTTCGACGTTGAGTGGTGGGTCGTGTCGAAGCGCGCCATCTATATCGTCATCGCCTTGCTGCTCATGCTCGCGGCGGCGGGCGGCATAGCCGTCTATGGCTGGCTCTACGGCAATCCATTCAAGCACATCGCCGCGAACATCGGCGTGCCTGCCGGTGCGCGCTTCCTCTCGTTCGACGGCGACGTGCGCGTCGTCCGCGCGCAGACACGCGAGAGTTTGCTCGCACGCAGCGACACGCAACTCTATCCCGGCGACATCGTGCAGACGCAGGCCGACGGCCGCGCCCGCATCCAACTCGCCGACGGCTCGACCTTGCTCGTCAAACCGAACAGCGTCGTCACCATCCGCGACAACACGGGCGGCGAGAACGGCAGCCGCACGAACGTGCGCGTCGCCGTCGCACGCGGGCAGGTGAACGTCCGCACCGAGCAACAGACCGAAGGCTCGAAGAACATCGTCGAGACGCAATTGACGCGCAACAATCTCGCCGGGCAGACGAGCGCGAGTTTCGGCGTGCATGAGGACAACACGGAAGACGTGCGCGTCTTGAACGGCGCGGTGGACACGACGACCCGCGGCGGTGAGCATCAGGTGCTGCAACCCGGCGAGTACGTCGCGTTCAATCAATCAGGCAGCATCAAGAGCCGCGAGCATCTGCTCGACGTGCCCACGCCCCTGCTGCCGCATGATCTGGACAAGATTTTGACGGGCCAGAGCGGCGCAGCCAGTGTCGCCCTGCGCTGGCAACGGCCCGCTTCGGGCACGCCTAACCATTACCGCGTCGAGATCGCTACCTCGCCCTTCTTCGTCGCGGCGGGCAAAGTGAGCGAGCGCGATCAACTTGAAGCCACCGACTTCAACGTCGGCGACTTGCGCCCCGGCGTCTATTTCTGGCGCGTGCGCGCGGTCGCGCAGTCGGGGCAGACGAGCGAATGGAGCGAGCCGCAGAAGTTCACGGTCGCGACGGGCGCTCCGCCGGCCGAGCGCGTGGCCGTCGCGAACGTTACCTTTGAATATATCGCCGGCCACATCTACATCGCGCGCGGGCGCACGCAGGCCGGTAACGCCATCCGCATCGCCGGCCGCGAGGCGCTGGCCGCGCCCGACGGCACGTTCCAACTACAATTCACCGCACCGCCCGGCACGCGCGAGGTTGCGTTGGAAATCGAAGACCCGCACGGCAACAAAGCCTACGCGCGCCAGAAACTTGGCGGCGGCGGATAGCGGAACCATGCAGCGTACATGAGCAAGCGTGAACACAGCAGCAGTATTTTCTAAGCACGCTTGTTCATGCACGAGCAGTTTCTTTCACCTCGTTCCTCGTCATTGCTGTTATGCAAGTTGTCCTGATGGCGGTAGAGCATGAAGCGTCCGCAGCGTTGCCGGAGGTGCTGCGCGCGGCGGGCGTGAGCCTGACGTGCGTGATCGGCACGGAGGTGCGCGCAGGACTTGCGGCCGCGCCGTCTGTGGGCGACGACGCTTTAGCCCCTCCGGCATTCGTGTTGCTGGAAGTGGCGGACGGCGTGGACGCGGCCACACTGCATGCGGCCGTCAGTCACGCCAGCGCAACGTGGCCGGAAGCGTTGCTCATCGCTTGCCGTAAGCATGGGCCAATCCAGTCGCACTCGCTCACACATCGGCTCGACGCAGCAGCGTTGCAACGACTCGGCTTTCACGCGGTCGCGGATGAACCGGCGCAACTGCCCGCGCTGCTGCGTGAGTTGGAAGACAACGGCACGCTCATCGGCGCTGCACCGACGGCGCACGGCAGCGAGATCGCACGCGTGCCCGCGAGCCTGTTGCTGCCTGAGCGGCTGAGTGTCGCGCAATTGCGCGCGACATTTGAGACGGTCGCGGCCTTACACTTCGTCACCGACCAACGCAGTGCGGCGCAGGCCGCGCTCGCCGGTCTCGCGCCGCTTGTGCGCGCCGACCGTTGGGCGCTCTATCTGACGGAAGAGGCGCGCGGCCCGCAGGCCACGAACTTCGAGCCGCTCGCCGTGCGCGGGCAGACCGAGAGCGAGCGCGCCCTGCCCGCTGGCGACTGGCGACAGGCCCTCGCGGGCGGCGCTTCTCTGCTCGCGCTGTCGGGCCACGAATCGCGCGCGGCCCGCGCGGCTGTCGCCACCTGCGAGCCGGTCAGAAAAACTGAGGGCGCGCGGCGCATTTTGGCCTTGCCGCTCGCGTGCGGTGGGCGCGTGTTGGGCGTGATCGAAGCGGTGCGCGAAGGCGCGGGCGCGCGTGCATTCACTGCGCGCGAGTCGGCACTCGTTGCGGCGCTCGCCGTGCCCATCGCCGCCGCGCTCGCCAATTCCGCCCGCATCGCCGAAGCCGAGCGGCTTTCGCGCACAGATGATCTGACGAAACTGCACAACGCGCGCTTCCTGCGCCAGTATCTCGTCGCCGAGATCAAGCGTGCGCGCCGCTACGGCTCGGCCGTCGCCGCGCTCTTTCTCGACCTCGACAACTTCAAAGAGATCAACGACCGGCATGGACATCTCGTCGGCTCACACGTCTTGATGGAAATGGCGACCGTGATCCTGACCGGCGTGCGCGACACGGACGTGGTGGCGCGCTACGGCGGCGACGAGTTCGTCGTCGTGCTGCCTGAGACCAACACTGAGCAGGCTATCTTCGTGGCCGAGCGCATCCGCGAGACCATCGCCGCGCACGAGTTCACCGGCGGCCGCAAACTGCGCCTGCGCCTGACCGCGAGTTTCGGCGTCGCCGCCTTCCCCGCCCGCGCACAGTCGCCGCAGCAACTACTCGCCGACGCAGACGCCGCGATGTACGAAGCCAAAGCCGCGCGCAAGAACTGTGTGCGCTTAGCGGGTGCGAACGATTGAACGATTATCCCGCCTTACGTCGCCTGAGGTAAAAGCTCATGCCCGCGATCATGTTCGTCATCTTCATCACGCTGGCCGGCGTCATGCTGGTTAACAAGTTCAGCGGGCCACCCCGTTCGGGTGAACCGGCGGAGACGGCGGTGATCCGACAGGCCGTCTGGCGCGTGTTGAAGTTCGTCGCACTGTTCGTACTCATCTCCGCGCTGCTCTTCGTCGCACGCATGTTTCTCATGTCGCTGAAGTGATGCAGTTATTAGCGCGGCTACACTTCGGCAAGTGTGACGACACACCTTTTTCGCAAATCCAGCCGTTTCTATTTCAGTCTTTCAACTTTTCGTTGTATCTTAGTCTGTTCGCACTGCGTCGAGGGCCGTTGCCGGCCCGCCCTGTGTCTCCCCGGCCAAGTCTCAGGAGCGGCATGAGTGCCCGACACATGTGCGGCGAAGTAGCCGAACTAATCCAGTATGGGCAGAAAATCGAGTGGCATTTAAATCTCTCTTTAGTCTTTTTTCCAGCGATCTGGCGATTGATCTGGGCACGGCGAACACGCTCGTCTATGCGAAGGGGCGCGGCATCGTCGTCTCCGAGCCGTCCATCGTCGCCATCAACAAAGTCACCAACCAGGTCGAAGCGGTGGGCAAGGAAGCGAAAGAGATGTTGGGGCGCACGCCCGGCAACATCGTCGCCATCCGCCCGATGAAAGATGGCGTCATCGCCAACTTTGAGGTGACGGAGAAGATGCTCCAACACTTCATCCGCAAGGCGCACAACGGCAAGCAGTGGGTCTCGCCGCGCGTCGTCATCGGCATCCCGTCCGAGATCACGCAGGTCGAGCGGCGCGCGGTCGAAGACTCGGCCTATCGCGCAAAGGCGTCTGAGGTTTATCTCGTCGAAGAAGCGATGGCGGCGGCCATTGGCGCGGGGCTGCCGATCACGGAGCCGCACGGCAACATGATCGTGGACATCGGCGGCGGCACGACCGACATCGCGGTCATCTCGCTCTCAGGCATCGTCTATTCGCGCGCCGTCCGCGTCGCGGGCAACGAGATGGACGAAGCGATCACGCAGTTCATCAAACGCAAGTACAACCTGCTCATCGGCGAGCGCACGGCCGAGGCGATCAAGATCGAGCTTGGCTCGGCCTTCCCGCTCGACGAGCCGCTCTCGATGGATGTGCGTGGGCGCAACTTGATCGAAGGCATCCCGAAGACGATCACGATCTCGGACGACGAGGTGCGCGAAGCGTTGGCCGACGCCGTCTCAACCATCGTCAACGCCGTGCGCGTCGCGTTGGAGCGTACCCCGCCGGAACTCTCCGCCGACATCGTCGAGCGCGGCATCGTGCTGACGGGCGGCGGCGCGCTCTTGAAGAATCTCGACAAACGCATCTCGATTGAGACGGGTCTGCCCGTGTCGGTCTCCGAAGACCCCCTCTCTTCGGTCGTGCTCGGCGCAGGCAAGATGCTCTCCGACTTCAACCTCCTGAAGCGCGTCAAGTGGGACAACACACTGACGGGCACAAACTAACCACAGAGGTTGAAGGTTAGAGGTCAGTTCAAAACTGTTCCTACTGGCCTCTGACCTCTAACCTCTAACCTCTGCTTTTATGGTGACGCTGACACAGCGCGAGATCAGACAACGCGCGCCGTTGTGGCTCATCGGGCTGCTCGTGCTCAACGTCGGGCTGATGGCCTTTAGCGCGCATCAGGACGGGGATATTAATCGCCCGCGCGTGTTGCAAGTCTGGGTGCAGGCGTTGTTCTCGCCCGCGCAGGGCGCGGTGTCCGGCGTCGGCGGCTCGCTCGGCGGTGGCTTGCGCCATCTCGGTAAGCTCAATCACGCCGCGACCGAGAACGAAACGTTGAAGCGCCGACTCGCCGAGATGGAGACCGAGTTGCGCGCGGCGCACACGGCGCGCGACGAGAATGAGCGGTTGAAGAATCTGCTGGGGCTGCAAGAGAAGAACGATTACAAGAATGTGCCGGCGCGTGTGATCGCGCGCGACCCATCCGAGTGGTTCAACACGGTGCTGCTCAATCGCGGCAGTTCGTCCGGCGTGCAACTCAATATGCCGGTCGTGACGCCGGACGGCATCGTCGGGCGCGTCATCGGCGTCAGCCCGTGGACGGCGCAGGTGTTGTTATTGACGGATGAGCGCGCGGCGGCCGGCGCGGTGGTCGGCCAGCTTGGCGCGTCGAACGCGCTCGGCGCGGTGCGCGGGCTGGGGCGTAACGGATTGTTGGAGATGCGCTACGTCTCGGGCCTAGAGCCGGTGAAGCTGGGCGACTACGTGTTGACGACCGGGCAGGACGGCATCTATCCGCAGGGTTTGAACGTCGGCGAAGTGGTCGAGTTCAGAGAAGGCTCAGCGACGCAGCCGCACGAGATCAAGGTCAAGCCGAGCGCACGCCTTAACGCGCTCGAAGAAGTGGCCGTGCTGCTCTATCATCCACCGCCGCGCACCCCACCGACGGAGACGCTACCGAATCTGGACAAGGGGAAGAAATGAATAAAGCAGTGACAAGTGATGCGTGACGAGTGACAAGTTAACAACTTTGTCTTGCTTGTCACTTGTCACTTGTCACTCGTCACTGCCTTATGAAGCTAAAGATCGCCGTTTGTGTTGCGCTCGCGGTGCTGTTGCAGACGACGCTCCGGCATTTTTTGCATGGGCTGGTGTTCGTTGACCTACCGCTCATCGTCGTCACGTATTTTGCGCTGCGGCGCGACGTGGTCATGGCGCTCGTGGTCGGTTGTGTGGCGGGCTTGGCCACCGATTCGTTCAGTGGCGCGCTGCTCGGCGCGAACGGTTTTAGCAAGACGCTGATCGCCTATCTCATCGCCGCGCTCGTCACGCGCATCATGCTCGACAACCCGCTGGCGCGCATCCCCGTCATCGCCGGCGCGGCAGCGCTCGACGCGACCGTGCTGTTTCTGCTCCATCAGATTATGGGGCAGCGGCCGATGCCACCCTTTGTCGAGACGATGGCCTACAAACTGATCGGCACAACCGTCGCCGGCACGTTCATCTTCTATCTGCTCGACCGATTCTTTAGCGACCGGGCGCGCACGCGTCGCCAGTTTGCCTTTCGCCGCCGCGCCGCCCGCCGGCTGATGCGGCGCTAAGCTTAGTGACAAGCGACCGACGACAAGCTAAACTTTTCGGGAAGCTGTTAGCGCTTAGCTGTTAGCTTTCCGCTAAAAACAAAAGCTCACAGCTAAGCGCTAATCGCTAATAGCTTTCTTATTATGAAGTTTCAAGACGAATCGCAGAACCTGCGTATGCGCATGCGCACCATTCAGGCGCTCGTACTGGCGTTGCTCACGGTGCTGGGCGTGCGTCTCTATTACTTGCAGATCGCCAACGGCGCTTACTACGCCGAGCGGGCCGAGAATCAGCGCGTGCGCCTGTTGCCCATCACCGCCCAACGCGGCACGATCTTCGACCGCAACGGCAAAGTGCTGGTGGACTCGCGCCCAATTTACAACGTCATCCTGTCGCGCGAAGAAGCGAAGGGACAAAATCTGGCCGCGCTCGTCAAGCCGCTCGCCGAAGGCTTGGCGGTGGATGCCGACATCCTGCGCGAACGCTTCGATATAGTGCGCACGCAGGCCGCTTACGAGTCTATTCCGGTCAAGCAGAACGCGACGCAAGCCGACATCGCGTGGGTCGAAGCGCACGAGGCGGAGTTCCCCGCCATGCGTATCGAGTTGCAACCGCAACGCCGTTACCCTGAGAACGGACTGCTCGCGCACGTGCTGGGTTATGTCGGCGAGGTCAACCCGAAGCAACTTGAGCAACCGAAGTACAAGGATAAAGGACTGAAGCCCGGTGACATCATCGGGCAGGAGGGACTGGAAGCGGCCTACGACGATTACTTGCGCGGGCGCGACGGCTACAGCAAAGTGATCGTTGATTCGCGCGGGCGCATACAAGAAGAGATCGAGCGCGTCCCACCGCAGCCCGGTCAAGACATCGTCACCACGATTGACGTAGAGTTGCAACAGGTGGCCGAAGAACAGTTGCGCAACTCGCCGACCGGGTGCGGCGTCATCGTCGCGCTCGATCCGAACAACGGCGAGATCATGGTGATGGCCTCTTACCCGACCTTCGATCCGAACCTGTTCTCGCAACGCATCAATACGAAAGAAGGCCGCGCCGAGTACGCGGCCCTGCTGCGCGACCCGAAGAAGCCGCTCTACAATCGCGCCACCCGCGGCCGCTATCCGCCCGGCTCGACGTGGAAGATTCCGATGGCCGTCGCGGGGCTACAACAGGGCGCGATCACGCTCGCGCATTCCAACCTCGTCTGCGGCGGCGGCATACAGATCGGCAACAAGTTCACGCGCTGCATGGGCAATCATGGCACGCCGGAGTTGCGCTACGCGATCACGCATTCGTGCGATGGCTACTTCTACCGGCTCGGACTGAAGATGGGCATCAAAGGCATCATGGACATGGTGGAAGAGTTCGATTTGAACAAGCGCACCGGGATCGATCTGCCGCACGAGTTGGTCAGTTGGACGCCGTCGCCCGATTTCAAACGCCGCTTCAATCCGCATGACGCCGAGTGGAAAGACATTGATACGGTCTATGCCTCGTTCGGTCAGGTTTACGACATCATGACCCCGATCTCGATGCTGCGCGCGATTGCGGCCATCGGCGTCGGCGGGCAGATGTACATCCCGCATCTATTGAAAGAGGTGCGGGCCATCGGCGCGGTGGGCGAGCCGGGCAAGCCCGAATACCGTCCGATGCGGCCCGCGCTCAATTATATGGGCGTGCATGCGCAAGACCCGGTTGACGCGAAGCGGCCGAACCCGAAAGTGCTGTCGATCCCCGCCGACCAACACCAGATGGTCGTCGAAGGCATGTGGGGCGTGGTCAATAACGGCGGCACGGGTGCTGCGATCAGGATGGCCAACTTCGACATCGCCGGCAAGACCGGCACGGCACAGGTGGTCGGCTTGGGCAAGGATGTGGGCGCGAATAAGGATCACTCCTGGTTCGTCTCTTACGCGCCCGCCTTCAAGCCGGAACTGGCCACCATCGCGCTGATCGAGAACGTCGGCTTCGGCGGCAAGTTCGCCGCCCCCGCCACACGCGCCCTCTACGATGTCTACTATCACAAGACGCGCGGCGGCGGCGACGACGCGCCCGCGCAGGTCACTCGAAAACAGTGACAAGTGACGAGTGACAAGTTAAATTGCTTGTCTTGGCTCGTCACTCGTCCCTGCATTCTCATGGTTGCTCTATTGGAAAAAGGTCGCTTCCGCGATTTCGATTGGCTGCTGACACTGCTGGCCACAGGGATAGTGCTGTTCGGCACGTGGCAGATTCACAACGCGCAGCCGACTGGCGATTTGCGCAACTTCTGGAAGAAGCAGTTGCTCGGACTGGGCATCTCGCTCGTCGCGCTCTTCACCGTCGCGTTCACGGACTATCGCAAGCTCGTCCACTTCGCGCCCGCCTTCTACGCCTTCGGTCTCGTCCTGCTCGTCGTCGTGCTGATTCCCGGCATCGGGCTGAAGCTGAACGGACAGCGTTGCTGGATCAAGATGCCGGGCATCGGGCAGTTTCAGCCGTCCGAGTTCGTCAAGATTCCGACGGTGCTGATGCTCGCCTACTACTTCGGGCGCATACGCCAACGCGCGCTTGCGTGGACGGAGATACTCGTCGGCATCGGCATCATCGCGTTGCCGGTCGGATTGATTCTGTTAGAGCCGGACGCGGGCCAAGCGATCACTTACATTCCGTTGCTCGCGGTCGTGCTGTTTTTGTCGTCCGTGCGTATGTGGCTCGTGATCGCGTCGCTCGTGTTGAGCATCGCGCTCGTGCCCGCCGCTTACATGATTGGCGTCAAGACCGGCAAGATCAAGAATTATCAACAGCAGCGTATTCAAGTCATCCTCGATCCGGAGAACGCGGACAAGCGCGGCTACGGCTATCACACGTGGCAGTCGATCCTGACGGTCGGCAAAGGCGGGCTGACCGGCACGGGCGGCCGCGCGCCCGAATACTCGCAGAGCGGATTGAAATTTTTGCCCGAGCCGCACAGCGATTTCATTTTTGCGGTGACGGCGGAGACGACCGGCTTCATCGGCTGCATCCTGTTGCTCATCGCTTACGCCGTCCTGCTCACGCGGCTGATGATCGGCGCACGCCGTGCGCCCGACCGCGCCGGCATGCTCGTGATTATGGCGACGGTGGGCGGCGTGGCCTTTCAAATCTTCATCAACGTCGGCATGGCGTTGGGCATCTTGCCGGTCATCGGCGTGCCCTTGCCGTTGATGAGCGCGGGGCTGTCGGCCGTCCTGGCCACGTTCATCGCCATCGGTTTCGCGGTCAGCGTCCAACTGCGGCGATTTGTGAATTGATGTTTGTCGGTTATACTTCTCTCCGCCTCGTGCTGCTTGTTATTTGCTGATGCGAGTTGGCACGCGCGCAAGTGCCGGCGCTTGATAAGCGCCGAGATCGCGCGTGGAGCAGACGAGACAAAGTTTTGGCCGCGTCGCCGGCAAGTTTAGGGCGACCGAGCCGATGAGATATTTGAGGCCGCAGGCGGTGGCTGAAAGACGCGCTCAATGCGCGTTGGAACACTGCTTGTTCCGAGTTGCGCGCGTCAGTTGACGACGCAAGCGCGGCGCACGGTTGGGCGCGAGTAGTTGTGCCCCGCCCTCCGCCGATGCTTCTGCGCCCTGCCCGCGCGCAATTGGAAAGCGGCTCGACCGAGTTTCATGTGAACAATTTTGCTCGCCCGTTGCCGGCTGTGGCTTGTGTTGCACAGCCTGCCGGGTGTCCGGCCATAACAGCGCATCACTAGTGCTGCGGCCCACATGCCTCAGAGCTGATACAAGCGATCTAACGATCCGGTCTGCTCACAGTCGCGCCCTTCAAACTCTGCTATCTCAATTCAAGCGCCTACACGCAAACGGCGGTGGGCGCACCTTAGCGCAGCTTGCGCCGCGCGTAACCACTAAACGTGGCCGCGCCCCGCAGAGAGTTGCCTGTCTAAAATCATTCAGCTAGCGAGGGCCGCGCCCGGCCTGTTTAGTGCCGGCGCGTCGCGGTCCGCAGGAGATAATTTCCACCAATGTCGAAAGAGTTAATCGTTAGCGTCAACGGACGCGAAAAGAAGATCGCCATCATTGATGATGGCAAAGTAACGGAGTTCTATATCGAGCGCGGCGAGGGCAGTCAGGGCATCGTCGGCAACATCTACAAGGGGCGCGTGATGCGCGTGCTGCCCGGTATGCAGTCCGCCTTCGTGGACGTGGGGTTGGAGCGCGATGCCTTTCTCTACGTCTCCGACTTCTTCGACGAAGAGGAAGAGTTCGAGCGCATCGTCGTGGACAAATCGAAGACCGAGAGTGCGGAGGTCGCCCGCGCGCATGCCGCCGAGAAGATCGAGCGCGACCGCATCGAGCGCGAGCGGCAGATCGAATCGGCGCAGGAGCGCAACGAACCGGATGTGGAGATGGCCGAGCCAGAGCCGGCCGATGCGAGCGCGCAACAAGATGTGCTTGCAGCGCCGCCGGTGCAAGCAGCGCCGCCGCTAATTGCAGAGACCGAAGAGACGGGCCGCCGCCGCGGCGGCCGCCCGCGCGGTAAAGGCGAGCGCAGCGAAGCCCCGGCCCGCGAGGCGCAGCCGCGCTTGGGCGCGGACATTGCGGCGGACACGCCGTTCGCTGTCGGGGCTGGCTCGTTCGAGCGCATCGAGGATGCGGATGAGAGCGCGGCGGCTGAAGGCGAGATGTTCAAGGACGCGCGCTTGCAGGAGCGCATCAGCGATCAGGTGCGCGGCGTCGAGTTCGATCTGGGCGAACCGGTGCAGGCGGTAAAAGTGGGGACGCTGCTCGCGGCGAACAATCTCTCCGCCGGCGCAGGCTTCGAGCGCATCGCGGATGAGGAGTTCGACTACGAGGCTGCGCCGCGTAAGGCGAAGAGCGCGCCCCCGGCCGTCGCCGCGTCGGTCGCATCGTTAACAGCGAGCGCGCTGGACGACGAAGCGCCGCGCACGACGGGCGCGCCGCAAGCGTTCGAGCGCGTGAGCGACGACGAGAAAGCGGTTGAAGCGCTGCCCGCGGCGAACGGCAAAGCCACGCGCACGCGCGGGGGCGCGAAGGGTAAGAAAGACGCGGCGACCGCACAGGCTGAAGATGCCGCAAGCGCAGCGGCCGCGCCGAAGCGTAAGAGCGCGGGCGCGACGAAGGGCGCGAGCAAAAAGTCGGCGAGCGCAACGAAGAGCGCGACGAAGAGTGCGGGCGCTAAAGGCAGCACGAAGCGCGGCAAAGCTACGGCTGGCGAGACAGGCGCAGACGAGGCGTTGACCGACGCGGACGCGAGCATGCGCGGGACACGTTCACGTGGCGAGTTCGCGCGGCGCGGCGGGCGGCGGCGCAATCGCCGGCCGCCGCAGGAAGGCGAGAACGGCGGCCCGGAGGAGCGCAGCAACGGTCACGCCGAGCCGGTCGTAGAGCCGAGCGAAGCCGCGCCGGTGCAAGCCGAACCGGTGCAGGCCGCGCCCATAGAGGCCGCGCCGGTAGAGGCCAAGCCGGCGCAGGTCGCACCGGCGCGTGTAGAGGAGACTCCTGCGCGTAGCGCACGCAGCCCACGTGGTGGCGGGCGTGGCGGCGGCAGCAGTAGCAGTAGCAATCGCAGCGAAGGCGGACGCAGTGAGAGCGGTCGTGGCCATAGCGGCGGCCGGAGCGACGGTGGACGCGGCGAAAGCGCAGGGCGCACCGATGGCGGTCGGAGTGACAATCGCCCCGTTGAGGGCGGTCGGAGTGATGGCGGCGGGCGGAGTGATAACCGCCGCAGCGAAGGCGGGCGTGGCGGCGGGCGCGGCGGGCGTGACCGGCATACGCCTTTGATCACCGATCTGCTGAGCGAGCGACAGGAAATTCTCGTGCAGATCGCGAAGGAGCCGATTGCGCAGAAAGGTGCGCGCATCACGTCGCACATCGCGTTGCCCGGTCGCTTCCTCGTCTACATGCCGACCGTCGAGCACGTCGGCGTCTCGCGCAAGATCGAATCCGACAGCGAGCGACAACGTCTGCGCCGACTGATCAAAGACATACGCGAGACCGAAGAAGTGCCGTCGGGCGGCTTCATCGTGCGCACGGCCGGCGTCGGCATCAGCGAACAGGATTTGCGCGACGATGCGCGCTATCTCGTGCGCACGTGGAAGGACATACGGCGCAACGCTGAGAAGCAGAAAGCGCCCGCGCTGGCGCACAAAGACCTCGACCTCGTGCAGCGTTTGTTGCGCGACCAACTCTCCGATGACTTCACAGCGATCCGCGTGGACTCCGAAGAGGAGTATCGCGAGATCGTCGAGTTCGTGAATCGCATCCAACCGCGCCTCGTCAATCGCGTCAAGTTGCACACGCGCGACGAGCCGATCCTTGAGACCTACGGCGTGCAGGCTGAGATCGACAAGGCGATCAAGCCGCGCGTGTGGTTGAAGTCGGGCGGCTATCTCGTCTTCAATCAGACCGAAGCGCTCGTGGCCATTGACGTGAACACGGGCAAGTTTGTCGGGCGCGGCGGCACACGCCTCGAAGACACGATCACGCGCACGAACCTCGAAGCGGTGGACGAGATCGCACGGCAGATACGTCTGCGCGATCTGGGCGGCATCATCGTGCTCGACTTAATCGACATGGAAGAGCGGCGCAACCGCGCGCGTGTGATGCAAGCGCTGCAAGATGCATTGCGCGATGATAAGTCGCCGAACAAGGTGCTTTCGTTCAACGATTTCGGCCTGGTAATCATGACGCGCAAGCGCGTCAAGCAGTCGCTGGAGCGCACGCTCTGTAGCCCTTGTCCGTATTGCACCGGCGCGGGGCTGGTCAAGTCGCCGCAGACGATCTGCTACGAAGTCCTCGAAGAGGCGCGCAGCCTCGCGCGCAGCCAAAAGGGTGAGCGGGTTAAGCAGACGACCTTGCGCATCAATCCGGAAGTGGCCCGCGCGTTACGCTCGACCGAGCGCGACGTGCTGACGGAGATCGAAGATTATCTTGGCGCAGTGGACATCAACAGCGACGACCACGTCCATCAAGAGCAATTCGACTTCGCGTTCATTTAAGCGGCGCAGGGGAAACGATGAAGGATGAAGGATGAACGGGTTGCTATTCATCTTCATCCTTCATCCCTGTCTTTGCGCCTCTGCGGTGAATCGCTTGCGCCCAGCCACGCACCAGCCGCCAAACGCACGCCTGCTTAACATGCCACCTGTACGCACCCGCCCGCTCATCATGCTGTCGCTCGTTTGCCTCTGCACGCTCAGCCTGCACGCGCAGGCGCTGCCCGCCGAGTGGCAGCGCGTGGCGATGCACCCTGAAGCGGCACAGGCCGACCCCACGTGGGGCGCGCGTTGGCTGTGGGCGCTGTACGTCTGGCGCGGGCGTCTGTTCATCGGCTACGGCTCGTTCAACGGCGCAAACCCGCGTGCCGTCATTCGTGCGTTTGACCCGCGCGCCGGGCGCTTCAGTGCCGCGCCCGTCTTCGCCACCGACAACGAGGCGCTCGGCATCTTCCGCGCCATCAACGGGCGGCTCTACGCGCCGACGATGGACGCGCATGATGGCGGCTTGGGGCCGCAGGACTTCGCCGTCACGACCGACGAACGCGGCGATGTCTGGGCGGATCACGCAGAACGACTGATGTACCACACTTGGGATGTCGGCACGCGCGACGGCAAGGACGTATGGTTCGTCGGCACGGACGCGAGCAAGAGTTGTCCTTACAACTACTGTAGCGACGCAGTCGCCTATCGCAGCACCGACAACGGGCAGACGTTCACCGAGATGAAACGCCTGCCGGCGGCCGCGAACGGTTACCGGTTGGCGTGGTTTCCGATGGTCTTTGGCTTGCGCGGCAAGCTCTACCTGCAAGCTTACTATCGCTTCTCCGCCGTTGGTCGGCCCGATCTCGCGCGCACAGAGTCGTTCGTCTTCGACGGGCGTGCGTGGTCGGCGGGGCCAGACCTTCTGCCGGGCCGCAGCACCGGCGCGTCGGGCTACAACCCGGTCGCTTTCGCCGGGCACATCATCTATCTCACGCAAGTTCCCATTGCGCGCTCTTACCCGAAGGGGCTGCCGCTCTGGCAGAACCGGAGCGACTTGGCCGCGTTTGATGGGCATGAGCAAGTCAGCTATTTGCAGATACCGGAGGGCGTGGCCAACTTCGCGGTCGCGGGCGCGCACCTCTACGTGCTAACGCGCGCCGGCAATATCCGGCGCACGACGACGCTAAAGCGACCGTGGCGAAGTTGGCAGACACTGCCCGCGTTCCCCATCCAGGACCCGGACAAGCAACAAGGCTGTGCCGCGCGCAGCATCGCTGTGCTAGACGGCGCGCTCTACGTCGGCACGACGCAAGCCGAGTTGTGGCGACTCGATCTCGCCAATACTCAGCCCCGCAAACCGGCTGCCGGTCAACGCAATATCAAACAGTAATCGAGCGCGCCGAGGCCGCCAATGTTGCTCTTATTAAAGACACCAAAAACGGAAGCAGATGTGCGTATAATGCCGGCGCGGTTGTTGACGCTCTAACAACTTCTTGGCGCGGGCGGCGAAGGCGGGCTTGGCATCAGGTTTCTCATGGCGGCGTGTGACGGATGAACAGTTGCTCGACATGCGTCTGTGCGATCTGCCGATCAAGATCGCGCGCACCGCGCTCGCGCAACGCATCAAGCATCTGTACGTCGAGTTGGCGGAGCGCGGCTTGCGCTTCCGCCCGCACGTGAGGCTGTCCGCCGAGTGGTTCTCGCCCGATGGCGTGCCCGGTTTCGCCATTCCCTTCTATCTTGCGCACCCGCGCTTGATGCGGCTTGAACGGCGACAGATGCTCGAAGTCGAAGGCGCGACCGAGCGCGAGTGCCTGCGCATCATGCGCCATGAAGCGGGCCACGCCTTGAGCAACGCTTACCGACTGCATTACAAGCGCCGCTGGCGCGAGCATTTCGGCTCGTTCATTAAACCTTATCCCGATTACTACAAGCCGCAGCCGCACAGCCGCAACTACGTCCTCCACCTCGCCGCATGGTACGCGCAGGCGCACCCGGCCGAAGACTTCGCCGAGACGTTCGCCGTCTGGCTCGCGCCGGGCGCGCGTTGGCGGCGGCGTTATCAGAGTTGGCCCGCGCTCGCTAAGCTCGAATACGTTGATGAATTAATGACGGAGATCAGCGGTCTCGCGCCGGTCGTACGCCGCCGCGCCAGAGTCGAGCCGCTCACCGAGATCAAGTTGACGTTGCGCGAGCATTACGAGCGCCGGCGCAAGCATTACGTCCTGCGCCGTCCCGCGCCGTTCGACCGCGACCTGCATCGCATCTTCGCGCCGCGCGCGGGCCACGAACGACGCCCGGCCGCGACCACCTTCCTGCGCAACGTGCGCCGCGAACTATGCCAAGCGGTCGCCGACGGCACGGGCGTGCATCCTTACGCCATCGATCAGATCATGGCCGCGATGATTGATCGTTGCCGCGCATTGCGTCTGCGTGTGCCCGTCTCGCGCGAAGAGGCGAAGCGGCGCGCGTTGATCATGTTGACCGTGCAGACGATGAACGGTGTGCATCTGGGCTACCACCGCATCCCCTTATGAGCATAGAGAAGGTCAGCAACCCGCTCAGCGTCATCGTGCTGATGCATCACGAGTGTGTGCCGCCGCGCTCGCTCAAAGGGCATGGCGAGAAGGAACGGCAAATCTGGCGCACCGAGTACGACGTGATGTACACGCTCAAGCGTCTGGGGCACGAGGTACACGCCGTCGGCATCTGGAACGACCTGCGCTTGATCCGCCGCGCCACGCGCCGCTACAAACCGCACATCGCCTTCAACCTGCTCGAAGAGTTCGCCGGCCATGCGCTCTATGATCAGCACGTGGTCAGCTATCTGGAGATGATTCGCCTGCCCTACACCGGCTGCAATCCGCGCGGGCTGACGCTGGCACACGATAAGGCGTTGACGAAAAAGATTCTCGCCTATCACAACATACACGTGCCGCACTTCGCGGTCTTCAATATCAAACGGAAACCGCGCCGCCCGCGCCGGCTCAAGTTCCCGCTGCTCGTCAAGTCTCTGATCGAAGAAGGCTCAGTCGGCATCGCGCAGGCATCGGTCGTGCGCGACGACGAGCAACTCGCCGAGCGCGTCGCCATCATCCACCAGCAGACGGGCAAGCACGCCATCGCCGAAGAGTACATCGAGGGCCGCGAAATCTACGTCGGCGTGATCGGCAACCAGAACTTGCAGGCTTATCCGCCGTGGGAGCTAATCTTCAAACACTTGCCGCCGGGTGTGCCCAACATCGCCACCAGTAAGGTCAAATGGGACGTGGACTATCAGAAACAAGTCGGTCTTGTTACACAGGCCGCCGAACTGCCCGATGCTCTGAAGTTAAAGTTGATGCGCCTGTCGAAACGCATCTATCTATTGCTGGGGCTGACCGGCTACGCGCGCATAGACTACCGGCTCACGGCGGACGGGCGCATGTACGTGCTGGAAGCGAATCCGAACCCGCAGATCGCGCGCGGCGAAGACTTCGCCGCCTCGGCCGCCAAGGCCGGCGTGCGCTACGAACAACTACTGCAAAAAATTCTCGCCCACGGGCTGAACTACGATCCGATGAGCCGCATCTAGCATTGCCGCCTTGCGGCAGAACAACTCATTCGAGCGGAGCGGCAACAGCGTGTCTGTCATCGCGAGCCGCGGATGCTTGCGGCAATGCTTCCCGCCCGTTCAATTCGGGCGCTCTGTTTTCCACCTCCTAAATATTAGCCGTTGCAAAACTCCGCGCTCCTTTGTATCTTCCTTGTAGATACAAAGGAGGTGGCGATGAAAGTGTAAATTCAGAAGTGGGGTAATAGCCTTGCTTTACGCATCCCTAAATCTTTCGCCATTGAATCAAAAGTTGCGCAGGGGTCATTGGTCGAAGTATCTTTAGAGCAAGGGAAAATCGTTGTCGTGCCTGTAGCTGAACCGGAATTCACGCAGGCAGACCTGTTGGCGAAAGTCACCAAGCGTAACTTGCATGCAGCGCTTGATACCGGCAGCGCTGTCGGGAAAGAGGCTTGGTAATGGCATACGCGCCTGAGCGTGGCGATGCTGTCTGGATTAATTTCAATCCTCAAGCTGGACATGAGCAAGCTGGCAAGCGTCCAGCCGTTGTCCTCTCACCTGCGGCATACAACCGGAAAGTGGGGTTGGCTATTTTCTGCCCGATTACGAACCAAATTAAAGTAGCTCCGTGCTGAACCTTGCGCCACGAGAAAGGGGGCCGCAACATGTGCGAGAACGAAAAATCCGGGTCGGCGACACGGCCGCTGCCGGAGTCGTTGGCAACGAACGAACTGCCAAAACAGACGGGGCAGGAAGTACACGTGCGGTACCGGCCGTCGCCTGCGCCGCCGCCGCCGGATCATAAAATCCATCCGCGGCAAAAGATGCCGTCTGTGCCTGAAGGGGCGGAAGTATCAGACGCTGACCCTTCACCGCCGGTCGAACTTGAGTAAAACGAATCCTTCCCACTTCTCCGTCAACCAGAGCGGGGAGGTGGCTTAAATACCTCACTGGTTTCGCCTGCCTTGTTAGCACAACACGTGCTGCGGTAGAACCTTGCCGCCGCGCATGAGCACAACTCACCACCGCCACAAAAGGAGATCATCAATCATGCCTACGAAGAAAAGCACCTCGAAGAAGGTCGGGAAAGCCGCCGCAGAGAAGAAGGCCAAAAAGACAGCGGCCGCGAAAAAGTCGGGCCCGCACGCATATGCCGCCGCCGCCAGTTTGACCACCGGCAAACTGACGGCCGTGCAGGCGCAGGAGATCAAAGTCAGGTACGTTGACGAAGCGTACAAGTTTTCCGCGGCCCGGAAGAAGGATGAAATTCATCCGCGCAAAGTCATCCCCAAAGCGCCGGTTGGCCCAAAGGTGTTAGACATGCAGCCCACCGTGCCCCTGTCATTTGAGGATGTCGTGCCGATGGCGGCCCTCAAGGCGGCCAAGGCGGCCGCCCCGATGGCTCCCACCGATACCATCACCTTGGTCAAGAACGTGCAACTGAACGACGTGGCCACGGCGGACACGGCTTCGCACGTGTGCGAGCCGAGCGCGGCCATCAACGGCAATGTGGTCTTCTACACCGGCAACTGGTTTGCGGCCCTCTCGATTGATGGCGGGACGACCTTCAAGTTCGTTGACCCGTTCACCACCTTCCCGAATCCCGCCGGGATGTCATTCTGCTGCGATCAGGTGGTGCAGTACATCAAGAGCATTGACACGTTCGTCTGGCTGCTCCAGTACACGCGCGATAGCTCAGGGAAGAACATTCAGCGCATCGCCTACGCCACGACCGCGCGCGTGAAGACCGGCACGTGGCGGTTCTTCGATATTACGCCGGCCAGTCTGGGGCTGGGGGCGGGCATCTGGCTGGACTTCCCCGACTTGGCCGTCGGCGCGAACATGCTCTACATGTCGAGCAATGCTTTTGCGGGTAACAACTGGACGGCTGCGGCAGTGGTCAGGATCAGTCTGACCAGCTTTACGTCGGGCACACTATCGGCGGCGCGTACTGTCTCCACGACGCGCCCCAGCCTGCGCGTCGCGCAGAACTGCGGTACGACGGCGTACTTTGTCGCGCATAATTCCACCAGTTCCCTGCGTGTGTTCTCGTGGAAAGAAAGCAGTGCCGCGCCGACATCAAACGATGTGGCGGTCGCGTCGTGGTCAGGGGGGCCGTACAGTTCGGTCACCCCGGATGGGCGCAACTGGCTGCAACGCGCCGATGGCCGCCATACGGGCGCGACCCTGGCCGGGAATGAGATATGGTTCGCCTGGGGCTCGGCCAAAGGCGGAGCCAACGCGCGCCCGAATCCGTTCGTCCAGATTGCGCGCATCAACGCCACCACCATGACGTTGATTGAGAACATCAACCTCTGGGACCCCAATGCCGCGATCTTCTACGCCGGCTTGGCCACCAACGTCAATAACGAAGTGGGGGCTTCCTACACGATTGGCGGCGGCACACGCTTCCCGACGCACGTCGTCGGCATACTGACCGGGACGCGCCGGCAAGCGACGACGTTCACCAGTACGCGCGGCCCGGCAGACAACAAATGGGGCGATTACCTGACCGTCAGACGGAGCTACCCCAATCAGAAGTTGTTCTGCGCGACCGGGTACTCTTTGCAAAGCGGGGCGGGGTCGTCTGACGCCACCCCCAACTTCACGGTCTTTGGTCGCTCCAGCGAGGTCTAAAGCGCACAGCCGCAGGCCAAGTCAGACCTGATGCAATAGGGACAGCAGCAGACAGATGCGCCACGAACGCACGCGAAGCAACACGAACAAAACACCAAGCACCTTCGTGTGTTTAGCTCCGTGTTGTTTCGTGTGGATTCGTGGCTAAGGTTTCTCTCTGTTCCCCACGCTCGTGAGTTTCGCTTTAGAAATCCTCCTGCGCCTCATCGCCGACAAGTGGCACTGACAGGGCCAGCGTAAGTGGCACTTGTTCGCCACGCGCCGAGCCTTATAATTGCCGTGCATTTCCCCGCAGGCGCTCAGCAGAAAAGGAGAGGATATGACTGACCCGCGTTACCCCATCGGCCCCTTCCAAATGGAGATGGAGGAATTGACAGATGCCGCCCGCGCGCAATTCATCGCGCAGATCGCGGACGCGCCGGCGCGTCTGCGCGCGGCCGTCGCAGGTCTCGATGCCGCGCAACTCGCCACGCCGTATCGCGAGGGCGGCTGGACGGTGCGCCAACTCGTGCATCACGTGGCCGACAGCCACATGAACGGCTATATCCGCACCAAGTTCGCGCTGACCGAAGACGCACCGGCGATCAAGACTTACGAAGAAGCCGACTGGGCCAAGCTAGGTGACACGCAGACAACACCCATCGCCACGTCGCTCACGCTGCTCGATGCGCTGCACGAGCGTTGGGCGAATTTGTTCCGCTCGCTCACGCCCGCCGAGCACACGCGCACGTTCAAGCATCCGGACTGGGGCATGGTCACGGTTGATAAACAACTCGCGCTCTACGCCTGGCACGGTCGCCATCACACGGCGCACGCCACCAGTTTGCGCGAGCGTCTGGGTTGGCAGTAAACAGTGGTAGCCGTTGACGCAGTAGTGAGATCGCCTACTGCCTGGAGCGCGGGCATCTTGCCCGCTATGAGCGCTAAGAGCGCGAACAGTTTGACTCGCCTGACGGCTCGTTGGCGGGCAAGATGCCCGCGCCCCCGGCAACACGCAACTGCAATCCGCTCTAAGCAAAATGAAAATGGCTACGACAGCAAATAAGCTGCCGCAGCCTTTTTGTTGTGCTCTATATTTTCTTCTCTGCTCGCTTAGTCCGCGAAGGCGACACTTAACTCGCGCAGGCTGGCCGAATCGCTCGCATCGCCGCGCACGGACTCTGCACGATGCACATGCTGATAAAGTATGTCGCGCTGCTGCGGCATGAAGCCGGCTTCGCGGATCAGGTAGCGTAGCATCCGCTCGTCCGCTTCGTTGTGCGCGCCTGCGGCCGAGACGACGTTCTCCTCGATCATGATCGACCCCATGTCGTTCGCGCCGAAACGGAGCGCGACTTGACCGAGCCGCAAGCCTTGCGTCAACCAAGACGACTGGAAGTTAGCGATGTTATCGAGAAA
>JANMAD010000174.1:0-9864 GCA_031359515.1 Acidobacteriota bacterium
GAAGAGTGTATAGCGGTGTGAGGCGACGAAGTGATAGACGTGCGGACCTAAAGCGCGCAAGGGCCAGAGACGCAGCACGGGCACAAGCCAACGCCAGCGCGGCAACACGCCGAGGATGAGCAGGAACGTTGGCGAACGCCGGCCGAGACGTTCAATGAGGGACATAATCATTTAGCTCCCGTCGCCGCGTCCGCGCATAGGCTGCGCGACACGCCTGCTTTAAGATGTCGCGCCCGGCCGGTAGGTTCGCCCGGCCGCTGCCGGCACGCGGCCCATTGCCTTGTCGCTCCATTGCATGCGGCGTTTGCGCATGATGTTGTGGACGGCATGCACGCAGTCCTGTCACACGCATTCACAGGCGCGTGGCGCGCGTGTTAGACTTGGCCGCGCAGTCGGGCCACATTCAATCTGTCGAGCCAAGAGCGCATACACTGACCTCCAGATGAAATTCTGTCCACAATGCGGCGGCACTTACGAAGGCGGGGCGGGCTTCTGCCCCGACGACGGCACGGTGCTGGAAGCCGCGCCGCCCGTCGCCGTCGGGCAAGTCCTCGACGGGCAATACCAGATCGAAGCGTTCATCGCGCGCGGCGGCATGGGCACGCTCCATCGTGCGCGGCATATCCTCTTGGGCGATAAGGTCGTCATCAAGACGCTCAGGCCCGAGATGAGCTCGAACAGCGAGTGGCTGCGTCGCTTCCAACGCGAAGGCCAAGCGGCCCGCCGCTTCCGTCATCCGAACGCGGTCATCGTCTACGACATGCGCGCCAACCCCGACGGGATCACCTACATGGTGATGGAATTCGTCGAGGGGCACACGCTCGATAAAGAGCTACAGAAGCGCGGCCACTTCACGCCGCACGAGGCGCTCGAAGTGCTTGAGCCGGTGGCGCGTGCGCTCGACATGGCGCACACGCACGGCGTCATCCACCGCGATCTCAAACCGGAGAACGTGATGCTGAGCCGCGACGGCGCGGATCGGGTGCAAATCAAACTCCTCGACCTCGGGATCGCCAAGTTGCGCGGCGTCGCCGATGCCGTCGCGGGCGGCGACGATGGTGCCGGGTTAACCGTCGCAGGGCAGATTCTCGGCACGCCTTATTACATGTCGCCGGAACAGTGGGGCGCACGGCCGCGCGACGGCAACATGGAAGTGGACGGGCGCACGGACATCTATTCGCTCGGCATCATGTTTTATGAGTTGTGCGCGGGGCATAAACCATATATCGCCGGTTCGCTGCCGGAGATGCAGCAACAGCATTTGACGGTAGAGCCGCGCCCGCTCAATGAAGTCTCGCCGGACGTGCCGGTCGCGTTCGCCCGCGCAGTGGCGCATGCGATGGCCAAAGATCGCAACGACCGGCCGTTGACGGTGGCCGAGTTTGCCGACGAGTTGCGCGTGGCGCTCGAACTGACGGTCGAACCGCGCTCCGCCGCTACGCTGTCGGGCATCACCGTCCCGCAAGTTCCCGATGCGTCGCCAGCGCAGGGGCGTGCGCTGGGCACAAACGCGCCAGTGCAGCCTGAAGCGCGCACCGTCAATCAAAACACGGGCCATGCAAAGACAAGTCCGGGCGTAATAAACCCCGGCACTAGCGCGCCCGCCGCGCATGCGTCGACCAGCACGACAGCGCCGCCGCCCTCGGCCATCTGGCCGGCAGAGTCCGCCGTCGGGGCCGCCGTGAGCGCGCCGGTCGCGGTTGCGCCTGTGGTAGTTGCGTCACCGCCGGTTAAGCGTCGCTCGTCAATGCCGCTCATCGCGGGCGTGGTCGGGTTGCTGTTGCTTGTGGCCGGGGCTGGCGGCGGTTGGTTCGTGTGGCAGCGTATGGCGGCGAAGGAGCCGGTGGTCTCAACGCCACCGAAGAACGGGAATGCCGGCGTGAATAATCCGCCCCCGGCCGCGCCGGTCGAGGCATTGAGTTACTGGATCGAAGCTTTCGACAAAGCGGGGCAAGTCGCCGGGCAGCGTGTAGTTAACGACGGTGCGATCTCTCTGCGTTCGGGGCAGCAGTTCAGATTCCATTTCTCACCGCACGAGCGGGGGTACATTTACGTCCTCGGCCCCGGTCCGGGGAACGCACCTATGACGTTCCTGACCGCGCGCCCCACTGTGGGCCTGCTCAAGACGAATCAGGCAACGGCTGGCGCGGATTTTAGTTTCCCTTACGGGAAGGACGCGGTGTTCCAACTCGACCTTAACCCCGGCACAGAGGAGTACACCGTCATCTTTTCGCCGACACCTTTGCTCACGCCCGCGTTCCTGGCCGCGCCCGCCGAGCACGAGTTGACGCCCGCCGAACAGGCGGAGCTTGAAAACTTACGCGCACAGGCGCAAACCGGCGCGGTGGCGATGCGCGTACAGGATACGAGCGGGGCGCAACCGGCGGTGGCCGTGAACGTGCCCGGCACAGGCAAAACGGGCCAACCCATCATTTTCGAGATACGCATCGAGCACAAGTGATAAAATGGGTATCGCATGCACCGGCAGGTTTTGATTCGCCGTGCTGGGCGGAACGAGCTTTCAGATTTGCCTTGTGTGATAGACGAGGCGTGGATTGAAATAAAGGAGCAAGCAACTTATGCGCACCAACATTTTCCGTCTGTTCTGCGGGCTGATGCTTTGCGTTGTGGCGGGCACAGCCTCCGCGCAGGCACAAGGCGAGCAGCAGCCGCAAACTGACAACGACGATATACAGGTACGCGGCGCGTTCCTGACCACGCGGCCGGCCGCGGAAGAGAAGAAGAAGCCCGCTAACGACACGCCGCCTGCGAAGAGCCGTACGACCCCGGAGAAGACGCAGACCGCCGCGAACAACAGCGGCCGGCAACAAGGCGCACACGCCGATGTGCCCAAGAACAACACGACCGCGACGAATAAAAATTCAAACACGAAGAAAAATACAGACGCGGCAGTGAAAAACGCGAACGGCACGACGGACGGGGGCGCATCTTTCAGTCTCGCCAACTTCAGCCCCTCCGCCATCGGTCTCGGCTACACGCTCTTTATGAAGGATGCAAACGGCGACGCCACGCGCGTTGACCCCAGTCGCGTCTTTCATAGCGGCGAGGCCATACGCCTGTCGCTCGAAGCGAACACGGACGGTTATCTCTATGTCTTCTACACGGAGAACGGCAACGCGGCGCAGATGATCTTTCCCGACTCGCGGCTGGGGCGCGGCAATAACTATGTCCGCGCGCACGTGCCCTACGAAGTGCCGTCAAATATGGAAGCGGACGAGCGTTTCCGCTGGTTCGTCTTCGACGCCACGCCCGCCACCGAGCGCGTCTATATCGTCTTGACGCGCGAGCCGCTGCCGAATGTGCCGACGGGCGAGGGTCTCGTTAGTTACTGCCTCGACACGAATCACAGTTGCCCGTGGAATCCGCCAAGTTCGCTCTGGGCGGAGTTGACGAAAGCGCCGAGCCGCGAGCAGGTGGCAGTGAGCAGGATCAAGGATGAGGGGCGCACGCAGACCCCGCGCGAGCGCGAAGCGACGACGCGCGGACTGGGTCTCGCCGCCGACGCGCCGCAGCCGACCATCGTGCGTATGAATGCGTCCTCGACGACGGGCTTGCTCGTCACGTCGGTCGCGTTGACGCACAAGTGAGCGCAGGCGCGCCGGTTTAGTTGCTGGCAGTTGTTCGCGTGTTAAGTCAGATTAGATGTAACACAGAGGGCACAGAGGTCACACAGAGGCCGCGGAGTTCTACTCTGTGATCTCTATGCCGCCTCTGTGCCCTCTGTGTTGAAATAAACTTACCATCCACAAGCAGGTAAATGTCATTCAACAGCAGCGCAGGAAAGGTCAGCATGAAAATTATTACCCGCACACTCGTTCTCTTACTCAGCTATACCTTGCTTAGCGTATCGTTGCCGGCAGCCGCGCAAGCGCCGCGCCCCGGCGCAGGCGGGCCGGTGGCACAACAACTCGATTTCGTCGCAGCGTTGCGGCAGGGCCGTACGTTGTTGAAGCGCGGCAAGGCCGATCTGGCGCTGCCGCTACTTGAGACCGCGTTGCGCCTGGCGACCGAAGCGAATCACCCGCGCGAAATGGCCGCCGCGCACGACACGCTCGGCGATCTCTATTCGCGGCAAGGCCAATACGAGACCGCGCTGACGCACTACCAGCAGGCGCGCGAAGGGTTTCAAGCCGCCGCCACGCAGGAAGCGCCCTTGAAGCGCGTCGTCGGCATCGGCGACAGCGCGTACAACTCCGACCTCATGCTCGCCAAAGTCGGCGACACCAACATACGCATGGGGCAGCTTGAAGCCGCCGCCGGCAACTTCAACCAGATGCAGGTGCAGAAGCCGGACACGAGCGCGCTGGGGCAGGTGAATCAGGCAAAGAAAAGTTTTGGCGCGTTCGGCCGGCTGAAGAACATCGCGACGGGGCAGCCCAGCCTCTCGACCGCGACCGAGGCGGTCGGCGCGGTCAACGCCATTCAGCAAACGTTTGAACTGTACCGGCAGTCTATCCTCTACGCGACGCACGAACTTGGGCTGGGCCGCGTGGACTTTCAGACCGAGCGACTCGACAGCGCGAAGAAGCATTTCGAGAACGCACTCGCCGCGCTCGGCAGCACCCTGCCCGGCATCGGCAACCTCGGTCAGACGCGCCGCTTCCGCACGGTGGCGCGCACCAGTCTCGGCGACGTTGCGCTCAAACAGGTGCGCGCGAAAGATGCGGTGAAGGCTTACACCGACGCACTGAACGGCGCAAAGGCCGATCAACGGCTTGACCTGACGTGGCCTGCACAACGCGGCATCGGCCGCGCGAAACTGCTCGCGGCCGATGCTGAGCGCGACCCGCAGCGCAAGTTGAAAGCGATGGACGATGCGCTCATCTCTTATCGTGACGCACTGCAAACCATTGAGACGATCCGGCAAGGCTCTGTCCGCGCCGACGAAGCGCGCACCACCTTCCTCGCCACGACCGAGAACGTCTATGACGAAGCTGCGAGCGCGCTCGCCGCGATGGCTTTATTGGCCGCCGCCGGTAAGTCCGATGCGCCGCTCGAAGGGCCTGCGCTCAACTACGCCGCGGAAGCCTTCAAAATCACGGAGCAGGGGCGCGCACGCTCTTTGCTCGACATGTTGAGCGAAGCCCGCGCAGAAATAACGGGCGGCGTGCCGCCGGAATTGTTGCAGCAGAAGCGCACCAATCTTGAGCGGCAACAGGAGATCGCGGAACAGTTGACGGGCGTCAGCCCGACCGGGCAAGCGCCCGACAAAGCCGTGACCGATCTGGAAGCAGAGCTTGAACAGCTTGAGACCGCTTACGAAAGTCTGGAGAATCAGATCAGGGCCGCCAATCCGCGTTATGCTTCGCTCACCGGCGCGCAGCCGCTCGCGCTCGCGGACGTGCAGCAACAAGTGTTAGACGACAACACCGTGCTGCTCGAATACAGTCTCGGCGCGGATCGCTCTTATCTGTGGGCGGTGACGAACAAGACGGTTTCGCTCTATCAACTGCCGCCGCGCGCCGCGCTCGACAAACAGGCGAGCGACCTGCGCGATCAGATCGTGCCGACCTCCGCGCGCCGCTCGCTCGTCGAGTTGTCGCGCGGAATGTCGGACGAGCGCGGTATTGGCGTGAGCAACAGCGCGACGGCGACCGGCAACGCCGCGCAGTTCGTCACGGCCGCGCACGCGCTCTATCAAGCGACGCTTGCGCCGGCCGCGAAAGTGTTTGGCGCTAAGCGTCTGCTCGTCGTCGCCGACGGCGCGCTCAATTATGTTCCCTTTGAAGCGCTCGTCAGTGCGCCCGGCGGCACGGACTTCGCCGCGCTGCCGTACCTTGTGTTGACGAACGAGTTCATCTACGCGCCGTCCGCGTCGGTCGTCGCCAGCATCCGGCAACAGAAGAGCGGCGCGCCCAGCGCCGGCCGCGGTCTGCTCGTCATCGCCGACCCCGTGTTCGATGCGAGCGATCCGCGCGCGAAGAATCCGGCGGCGAGCGGCGCGCAAGATGTCTCGATTGCCAGCGCGGTCGCAGACGTGGCAGGTGCGCCGGCCGCGACGGGCAAGTTCCGGCTCGCGCGTCTGACGGGCACGCGCGCGGAGGCGCAGCAGATTGCGCAACTCGCGCGCACCGCCGGTCTCGCGCCCGACGTGTGGCTCGACTTGGACGCGAACGAAGCGAACGTGAAGACGCGCGACATCGGCAACTATCGCGTCTTGCACGTTGCCACGCACGGTCTCTTGAACACAGAGCGCCCGCAGTTCACCGGCGTCGTGCTATCGCTCGTCGGTAATCGCGAGGGCGACGGTTTTCTGCGCACGGATGAAATCTTCAATCTGAAGTTGGGCGCGCCGCTCGTCATGTTGTCGGCCTGCGAGACGGGCTTAGGCAAAGAGAAGCGCGGCGAGGGCGTGATTGGTCTGACGCGCGCCTTCATGTACGCGGGCGCGCCCGCCGTCGGCGTCAGTCTCTGGTCTGTCTCGGATCGCTCGACCGCCGATCTCATGACCGACTTCTATAAACGCTATCTTGGCAAACAACCGCTCACGCCCTCAGCCGCATTGCGCGCCGCGCAACAGCAGATGATCGCCGGCAAACGCAACGCCGCGCCCTTCTTCTGGGCCCCGTTCGTCTTGGTCGGTGATTGGAAATAAGAGTTAAGACCGGCGCGTCGAACAAGCGCGGCGCGCATGACGTGTTAGACATAAAGCTAACACGTCATGCGCGCCGTACACCTGAAGGCTTCAATGTTTGACGCGGTAAGAGACAAATACACAGCCGGTTTTGAGCGTCTGGCACTCAAGCAGTTCCAACTCGATCTGTTGCTTCATTTCATAGAATAGCGGGATGCCTGCACCGAGCAACACCGGGTGAATGTTAAAGCCGATCTCATCAATCAAACTCGCCTCAAAGAGTGACTTCGCCAATTCGCCGCCGCCCATGACACAGATCCCTTTGCCGGTCTGTTGTTTCAACGCGCGCACAAACTCGACCGCGTCAGTCGCAATGATCTCAACCTGCTGATCGGGGCGGGCTGCGAGCGTGCGCGAAAAGACGTAGTTCTGCACACCCTGATATGTAGGCATGCCGCTCTTGAGCGCCACTTCGTAAGTCTTGCGGCCCATCACCACCGTGTCAATCGTCTGCCAAAACGCTGCGGTAATCGCCGTCACTTCTTTGCTCCACAGCAGCCAATCAACCGCGCCGTCTTTGCGGGCGATGTAATTGTCCAGACTGATCGCGCCCCCAAATGTAACTTTGCGCATGTGCGACTCTCCGAAACTATTAAACCCTGCCGTATCGAGCGAGCGATAGCGCTATAGTGCCGCCGCCCGCGCATGGGATGCAAGTTAGGCCCGCCGCCAAACTCGTGCGCGACCCATGATGTCTGCAAACAACTCGCCTTTGCCATTGGCATAAGCCGCTCGGCCGTCTGGATATTGAGCGGCGAGATGCTCCTTTAGGGCTGCATACGCGCTCCGGTCTTCGGCGTGGTGTCTCAGGTAATCGCGGAACAGCAACCGTTCCCAGAGTTGACCGCCGACCGCGCAGATATGGATGTGATGAGTCCGGCGGATACCGAAGGGCGGCATCCCCTTCACTAAGAACTCGCGATCTGGTTCGGGGTTGTCTTCCCAGTGGACATAGGCTATGCCTTTGAGTGCTTCGATAATGGCCGGCAAATCCTGAGACGATACACCGATCAGGATGTCAATGATGGGTTTGGCTGGCAAGCCTGGGACTGCCGTACTGCCAATATGCTCGATGACTAAAGGTATCGAGCTGGCAACGCATTCCCGAATGGCCCGGCGCTCGTTGGCGAATTGATCGGCCCACCGAGGATCGTAAGGCTCCAGCCTGATGACATCTTCAGCATGGTTACTCCAGCGCCCTGTTTCATCCTGAGCTATCATTGGGCATTGTTTCCAAAGCGCCTAACGCTCGAATTGAGCGGCGGCTTGCGAACAGCATTCAAGTAGCATCGCAGGAAGATTGATGAGCAGCATTCTACCGGGGCGGCATCTCGAATGAACTATTAGATGGCGTCGCCACTACCATTCTCCTGAGATCACCACTAGAAGACCAATGTGGAAAATATAGGCGGCTAACCACATTCTCAAAGATAACCTCATGCTCTTCCTTTTAGTCTGATACTCGTCATTTTCTATATTTCTCCACCTTCCGTACCGGTATAACCAAAGAATAACACCCACTAAAGGCAGCAGCCAGACAAGGCCGCAAATAATCTCGAAAACAATCCATAAGCGAGGAATATCACTATAGAATTCCAATTTGAGCCAACGTATACATAGAGACCCAATAACGAAAAAGATAATAGACGGATCAAGCGTTGATATTATATTTGCATGACTGCTGGCTTGAGTTAGCCCGAAATAAATGAAAGCATTAATACTAGCGCGCTCAGCATCTATTTCTTCAAGGCAATAATTACACCGCTTGGTTTTATAAGGCAGCAACTCACCGCAATGCGGGCATAAGAAATTTTCGTGAATCGCGGGTTTTGAGAATACGCTCATTGTTAATTAACGCGAACAAAAATACAAAAATGTTCGGGTCGTTTCGTGTGCTTTCGTGGCTAAATGTTTTTCGCGCTCTGGGCCATGCCGATGTGCTTTGACTTAGCGTTAGCAATTGGGTTGCGCCCGAACAGGATTAATAACGAGGCTGGCGATTCTGCTGCGCCCGTTATGCTTTGCCCGCGCGCCAACGGCGGCAGAGGTCGCGCGCCGCAGCGGGCCAAGTGGGAAACTGAAAAATGAAACCGTGTTGTAGCAACAGACCCGGCACCACGCGACGACTCTTCAGAATCAACTCCGTCTCGGTGCGCAGGCAGCGCGCTCCCAACTCCAACATCCATTCGGTCGCGGGCAAGCCGAAGCGTGCGCCCCAAGCCGCACGTAGCTCGCGCATGAACTCGGCATTGGGCAAGGGCATCGGCGCGGCGACGTTGACGGGGCCGGCCAATTCTTCACGTTCGATCAACCATTGCACGGCACGCACGAAATCCTCGTCGTGTATCCAGGAAATGTACTGCCGGCCATCGCCGTTCCGTCCGCCGAATCCGAAGCGCACGAGGCGGAGCAATATGTCGAACGGGCCGTCGCGGTCGGGACTCATGACGATGGCCGTACGCAGTTTCACTTTGCGCGTGCGTGACGTCGCGGCTTCATCGAGCGCGCGTTCCCAGGACGTAGCCACGTCAATACTGAAACGCCACGTGTCGGGCACGTGCGGTTCCGCGCCGCCGATGATGCCTGTGGCTTCGTCGTTCGCCGCGTCGTAGCGATGCGCGTAGATGGTTGCGGTACTGGCTTGTAACCAGATGCGCGGGGGCTTTTGCGCCTGCGCGATGGCTGCGCCGACAACGCGCGTCGAGTTGATGCGCGACTCCTTAATGAGCCGCCGGTTCTCCGGCGTGTAGCGACAGTTCACGCTGCGCCCGGCCAGATTGATCACGGCCTCCGCGCCTTCGAGTTCCGCCGCCCACGCGCCCAACGTCACCGCATCCCAAGCCACCTCGCGCCACGGCGCGCTGCCCGGCTTGCGACTCAGCACCACGACCTCATGCCCGTCCGCGTAGAACGCACGCGCCAGCATCGTGCCGACCTGACCCGTGCCGCCGGGGATAACTATTTTCATCAGTCTGCTCGTCGCCGGTTGGCGGCCATGCGGCGCAATTTATCTGCTCTGCTTAACTTCGGTTCGTTATAGCCCCGCGCCGCGAACGGTTGCAGCTTTTCGAGCCACAAATCTTCCAAACTGGCTTAGTCCGCGCGCATCTCTGCCTCAGCCGCTTGGCGCGGCGGGAGTTGTTGCAAGTTTTCAATGACGAAATTCGCGCTGGCAAACTCGTGCCAGTCGGCTTGCAACTCTTTGTTCC
>JANMAD010000235.1:0-5955 GCA_031359515.1 Acidobacteriota bacterium
GATCTGACCCGTCACCGAGGCGGTCTGACCGGGATTGATCGCCACGTCGTTGACGGCGAAGCTGAACGAGCCGGTCGTGGTCGTGCCGTTCGGGTTCTGGAACGAGAAGGTGAACATCTGCGGCGTGTTGTTGAAGTCAACCAACACCCCGCCATTGCCCGTGCTCGTCACACTACCTGTCAGCGTAGCGCTGAAGAGAGTTGAGCCACCGCCGCTGATGCCGGTGGGGGCGGTAAATGTCACACGCAAGGTGAACGTGTTACCGTTGTAAGTGTTCGTCGTGTTCGCCAGTGAGAACGAGCCTAAGTTATCGATGTTCTGCACGCCCGGTGGCGTCGGATTGCCGCCAAGTCCGAGGAACCCGTTGGCCGTCGTGCCGGAGAACTGTGAGTTGGTGTAGGTCAAGCCGAGCAGCGTAGCGATCTGTAGCCCCGGGCCCTGGTTGGCGGCAGGAACGCCGTTGAAGGTGCCGTTGGTGTAACCGGCGAAAGTTACTTCGTCGGCGCGTGCGGTTTGCTGTCCGACCGCGAACAGGGCGACGAGCGCGATGCCCAGCGCGAGCGGTTTGAGTAGGGTGGTGAAACTATTCATGATGAAACTCTTTGCCTCCGTGTATCCTTTGCGGAACTGAAACCCTTAAAACTGTGTGCCTGCTGTCTGTTAGTCAATTGACCAGTCACAGCGGCCGAAATGCGCTAGGGAGATGAGCCTTTCGCCGCACCGCACTGTCGGCGACCGCTCGCAAAATCTCAGGAAGGGCAAACTCCCTGATGATGGCTGGCGACAATGAGTCGCGTGGCACGCCGACCCGTTGTCGTATCAAAGCCTTTTCAAACCATATACCGGCGTACATGCCTAATCAAAGGCTCCTTCCAGAAAACTGCGGAGTCCTTACTGTGTTTTGCGGCGGCGACGGATGGATGCCGCCGCGCCTGCCAGACCGGAGCCGAACAGGAGCATCGTGGCCGGCTCAGGTACTGCCGCCGGAGCCGTGCCGATGAAGAAACTCTCGGGCCCACCGTCAACCCCTGTGATGGAGGCGGATAGACCAAGGCGCAGGTTCGGGTTCGCGGCGATGGCGGCTTGAAGTCGAGCGGCGGCGGCGGCGTCAAGACCGAATGCGTAATCCGAGTGTCCCTGCCCGTTGCCGCGTTCCTGCAAGGTCAGCGGGCTGCCGACAAGCGACGCACTAAAGACCGCTTGACCGGTTGCATTGTAGGCAGTCAAAACTAGCGACTGGAGTGTGACCGAAGAGCGATTCTGTCCGTTCGGCTCGTTGATGTCGAAGAAGATGCGCACTTGGCTCGCCTGCGTCAGCCCGATCTCCATGATACTGACGGTCTGCGTGTTACTGCCCCGCTGCCAGTCGCCTGTCCTGATGTCGGAATTCGCCGAACTGGTCGAGCGTGCAACCGCGCCAGTCGAAGTGGGGTTCTGCCCGTTGGACTGGAGCGATAGAACGTGCGGCGCACGAGCATCGCCACAGCCGCGCCCGACACCAGCCGGGAAGCAATCATCGGGGCCGACGAACACGATGCCATCGGCACGGGCGCTGCCGGCCGAGATGCCGATAACAATCAGCGCCCCTAGCGAGAGCGCAAATTTGGTAAAGAGTGTTTTCATAAGTGTAAGGCCATCCTAGTTGTGGCGTTGACGGTTGTAGTCGGAGCCGACCTACCGCTTCGTGACATCCGAAGCAGGATTCAAGTCAAACTCTTCCCAATCCAGCATGAACATTCAGCCGGCTACACGAGGTTTGATTTCGGGTCTCGGTCTATTAGAAAACAGTAATGTCAACCGGTTTCCGAAAAAAAAAGAATGAAATCTTTATGAACCTCATAGCGAGAGCTTACGAGTGAGCAGATGGTCTTCTCAGTCAAACAATAACTGCTCAGCTAAATTGTAAGCATGCCTAGCGGCGTAGTAAGCGCGTTGCGCGGTTGAGCAAGGTGCGCAGTTCGGGCAGGCCGAAGAGGAAGGTGACGGCGAAGTAGATCAGTCCGTAGGGGACTAGCACAAGCGCGGCGACGATGAAAGGTTGGCGGGTGGGCAACGCGAGCCTGATGCCCCAGCCGACGGCCGCGCCGATGACGGCCGCGCCCCAGAGTTTGGCGACGAAACTGGCGGGCAAACCTGTGCGACCAATCCGCCGATTCAGTTTGCGCCTTAAGAGGAAGAACTCGACCCAGCCGGAGACGCCGGCCGAAGCGGTTAAGCCAACCGCGCCCCATTTCAAATCGAGGCCGAGCGCACGCGGCAACGGGAGCGCGCATAAATAGCCGAGCGCGGTCGTGAGTAAGACGCGCACGACCGCGAACCGCAACGGTGAGCGCGTGTCGTGCAGCGCGTAGTAGGTGGATGAGTAGAGACGGCCAAGAGTTGAAGCAAGCAATCCGACGGTCGAGCCGGCGAGGATGGCCCAGACCCAGCGCGTGTCGGCCTCGGTGAATTTGCCGGTGCGATAAAGCACGCCGACGATCACATCGCCGAGCGCAAGGAAGGCCATGGCCGAGGGTACGATGAAGAAAGCGATCTGGCGCAGACCCGCGTCAAGTCTTATGCGCAACTGCGCGGCCCGCTCTTCCACGCTGCCTTTCGCGCTCGCCATCGCGGGCAGTTCCGCCGCCGAGACCGACATGCCGAACAGGCTGACGGGCAGCGTGTAAAGACTCTGTGTGTAGGCGAGTGCGGCGACCGCACCCTGTCCGAGCAGACTCGCCAGCATCGCATCCACGAAGGCGCTGATCTGCACGACGCCGCGACTGACGAAGACGGGAATGAAGTTGCGGATCACCTCGCGCACGTGCGTCGAGACGAAATCAAACACAAGGCGTAGGCGTCTGATCAAACGCAGCACGGTCGGCAGTTGTACGCCAAACTGTAAGGCGCTGCCGGCGACCGATCCCCATGCGGTGTAGATCGCGAGTTGACCAAGCGCCGCCGCGTCCGTGCTGCGGCGGCCGAAGTAAATGAGTGTGCTGATGATGGCGAGATTCCATAGCACCGGCGCGGTGTAGGAGAGAAAGAAGCGGCGGTGACTGTTGAGCACGCCGAGACACCAAGCGGAGAGGACGAGCAGCCCGGTGCTGGGAAAGAAAATGCGCACGAGCGTGATCGTGAGATCGCGTTTCGGGCCCGTATAGCCGAGCGCGATGACGCTGATGAGATAAGGCGTGAGCAACACACCGAGCAGCACGAGTACGGACGTGATGAGCGCGAGGATCGAGAAGACGGCGCTGGCCACGTGGTCGGCCTCGTCCTCTTCGCCGTGCGCGAGCAGACTGGCGTAGACCGGGATGAACGAAGCGGAGAGCGCGCCTTCGCCGAAGACGTTTTGCAAAAAGTTCGGGATGCGCAACGCGACGTTGAAAGCGTCGCCTACGTCGGTCGTGCCGAAGTAGTGGGCCATGACGCGCTGGCGCACGAGGCCGACGATGCGCGAGAGCAGGATGCCGGCCATGACGAGGAAGGCGTGCTTGCCCGTGCTGGTAGCCTCACGCTCGCGGGCGGCTTGCACCCCCTCGGCGGGGAACTCGCCCGTCACCGCGCCGACCGGCACGTCTGTCTCGCCTGCGATCAAAGAGGCATCTTGGTGTGCCGAGTGCCCACCCTCGTTCGTCTGTGCTTCGTCCTGTAGCTCTGTCTTCATCTCGCGGGACTGGGTTGCCTTCTGGTTGAAATTAATATGCGCTCAGATTTAACACAGAGAACATGGCTGAGACGCAGAGGCCACAGAGAAACGCGATCTCAGATTTTGAAATTTGAGATCAATGAACTCTATGCGCGCGGTGTGTCCGCTGTGTCTCTGTATTGAATCAAAGCTCGTAATCTTTAATCTTCGTTAACAGCGTCTTGTAGCTAACGCTCAGCGTTGCGGCCGCGCGCGTCTTGTTGCCATCGTGTGCGCGTAACGCCGCCGCGATCTTGCGCCGTTCGACGAGGCGCACAGCCCGTTCGGCCGCTTCGGCCAGCGTGCCGGACGAGTCAAAGTCGGCAAACGTCGCATCGTCCGCTTCGGTTGCCGTCGCGGTCGTAGCGGGCGGCAGTCCGAGATCGCGCGGCGCAAGCGTCAACGTATCGGCGAGGATGCAGGCGCGCTCGATGGCGTTCTCAAGCTCGCGCACGTTGCCGGGCCACTGGTGCGTGCGCAACAGTTCGACGGCCTCATCGCTCAGTACGGCTGCGCGGCCGCGCAACTCTTGGCCGAACTGCGCCGCGAAGTGGCGCGCGAGCAATAGCACATCATCGCCGCGTGTGCGCAAAGGGGGAATCTCGATGGGAAAGACGGCGAGCCGAAAGTAGAGGTCGCGGCGGAACGCGCCCTGTTCGGCCGCCTGTTGCAACTCGCGATTGGTGGCGGCGACGATGCGCACGTCCACCTGCACAGGCACACGCCCGCCAAGCCGATCCACGGTCTTCTCTTCAATCGCGCGCAACAGCTTCCCCTGCACGGCGAGCGGCATCTCGCCGATCTCGTCGAGAAAAACCGTGCCGCCGGAGGCCAGCTCAAACTTGCCGGGCCGCCGTTCCGTCGCGCCGGTGAACGCGCCGCGCTCGTGGCCGAAGAGTTCCGACTCGATCAATGTCTCAGGGATCGCGGCGCAGTTGATCGCGACGAATGGTTTGTCGCGGCGCGGCGAGAGATGATGTACGGCGCGGGCGAAAAGCTCCTTGCCTGTACCTGATTCGCCGAGCAGCAGCACGGTCGCTTCAGTCGTGGCCACGCGCTGTGTCTCGCCCACCGCGCGTTTTATCGCGTCCGATTCGCCGATGATGCGCGGGAAGCCGTAGCGGCGCGACCACTCTTCACGCAGCAATATATTCTCGGTGCGCAGGCGCGCTTGTTCCAATGCGCGCTCGACCAAGAGCAGCAGGTGGTTCGAGTCCACGGGCTTTTGCAGAAAGTCGTGCGCGCCGTCTTTCATCGCCTGCACGGCTTCATCAATCGAGCCGTAGGCGGTCATCACGACGACGGGCAAAAACGGGTCGGCAGCGCGGGCGGCGCGCAGCACGTCGAGACCAGAGCCGCGCGGCATGCGCAGGTCGGTCAGCACAAGCCGATACGGCGCACGCGCGATCTCTTGCAGCGCGGCGTGCGCGTCGGCCGCCTCGCTCACGCTGTAGCCCGCGTGCTCCAACGTCAGCCGCAACACGCGCCGCAAACTCTCTTTGTCTTCGACGAGCAGAATGTCAGGCATGATGGAAATGATGAACGATGAACGCGGAACGATGAACTGAAGATCATTTGTCTTTCATTCATCATTCCGCGTTCATCGTTCATCATTTATTCAAACCCTGTCAAGCGAGGTGGTTTGAATAAAACGGAAGCGGGCGGCACTCGTGATGGAGTGTCGCCCGGTGTTTGGCGTTGGGTGGTTTAGCCGGCGTCAGTATTCGAGCACGCCGGCGACGCGCGAGCCGAGCGAGGTGAGCGCGCGGGAGACGGACTGCGAGTTGTATTGAAAGTCCGAGTTGCCGCTGCCGTTCGTGATGAAGGTCGGCGTCAGGAACGGATACTCGATGCGATTGGGGATAGCCGGATCGTCAGCGGCGGGTGGCCATGTGCGGGCAAACTTTGCGACCACCATCGCGCCGTCAATTGTGCCAGACCCGCCGCCGTCGCGCGTCACCGTGCCGCCGCCCATGACGATGATGACGCCGTCGAAATTGGGGTTGCCGCTCATTACCAAGTTGCCGGTTACGACCAAAAAGCCGTGGCCGCCGTCTAACGTGCAGTCGCCATCAATGAAGGTGAGCACGGGGTTGGTCGTCGTGCCGTCGTTGCTGGTCATCGCGCCGGCCGGTTTGAAATAACGACCTTGTGCTCTGGCGGTAATCTCCAAGTCTTTTAAGTACTGGCGCGCATTGTCCGAGTTCTGTAAGAAACTCGGCAAGTTTACCGGGACGTAAGGCGCGGGCGGATTGGCGTTGTCCAAGACGCCGATCTTCGGATCA
>JANMAD010000278.1:0-5579 GCA_031359515.1 Acidobacteriota bacterium
CTTCCGGCAACAGGCGCTCAGGCAAAAGATGAAGTGGCTCGACGCGGAGCAGATCACGCACTGTCACGCAGAACACATCTACGGACTCGACGACATCCGCCCGCTAAATTTTCGTCACGGCCCGCTCGGCGTCTATGCCAACGAGCGCGCGTGGGTGGACATCCGCCGCATCTTCCAATACGTGTTTGAGCCGACCTATTTCGGCGGCGGGCTGCCGCAAATCGTTGCGCACACCGTCATGGCCAATGCGCCGTTCTCGCTCAGCCCTAACCTGCAAGTGACGCCGCTCGAAGTCATCCACGGGCGTCTGCCGGTCATCGCTTATCGCTTCAACGACTTCGCCTACGCGACTGACCTGAGCGAGATACCACCTGCGACGCTGGCTGCGCTGCGCGACCTCGATGTGCTAGTCCTCGATTGCCTGCGTCTCACGCCGCACCCGACGCATCTCTGGCTTGAGCGCGCCCTCGCCTATATCGAACAGCTAAAGCCGCGCCGCGCCTACCTGACACACATCGCCCACGACATCAAACACGCGCGCGACGCACAACTGCTCCCCGCCAATGTTGAGTGGGGCTATGATGGAATGGAAATCAGTGATGAGTGACGAGTGACAAGTGACAAGCAAAAAAACTTGTCTTGGCTCGTCACTCGTCACTTATCCCTTATCACTGCTTTTATGCGACTGTTCCACGGCACAGACAATGCGGAGATCGCGCGCCCGACGGTGTTGACGCTCGGCGTATTTGACGGGCTGCATCTGGGTCATCAAGCGATCATTCGCACAGTCGTTGAGCAAGCGCGTAAGGTGGGCGCAGTGCCGACCGTGCTCACGTTTGATCCGCACCCGCGCGCCGTCTTGCATCCGGAGTCCGCGCCGCCGCTCTTGCAGACGCTCGATCAAAAGGTCGAAGCGTTCGGCGTGCTGGGCATCGAGCAGACTATCGTCGTGCGCTTCACGCGCGCGTTCGCGGGGGTGCGCGCCGCGGAGTTTTTGCGCGATGTGGTGTCCGAGCGGCTGCAAGCGCGGGCGGTCTATCTGGGGCGTGGCTTCGCGTTCGGGCACGAGCGCGAAGGCAATATCGAGTTGCTGCGGCGCGTGAGCGCGGAACTTGGGTTTCACGCGGACGAAGTGGCAGAGGTGTGCCTGCGCGGGCAGCGGATCAGTTCGAGTCGCATTCGTGCGTTGCTGGCCGAGGGGCGCGTGAATCTAGCGCGGCGCATGTTGGGGCGGCCCTACGGCGTCGAGGGTCGCGTCGTGCGTGGGCACGAGCGCGGGCGCACCATCGGTTTCCCGACCGCGAATCTACACCCGCAAAATCGCGTCATCCCGGCGGGCGGCGTCTATGTGACGGCCACGCTGATTGACAGCGTGTGGCGGCGGAGTATCACTAATATCGGCACGCGCCCGACGTTCGAGGATACGGCCGAACCGTCCATTGAAACGCACGTGCTGGATTGGACGGGCGATCTCTATGGCGACGTGGTGCGGGTGCGCTTTCTGCAACGCCTGCGCGCGGAACAACGGTTCGCGTCGGTCGCGGAGTTGCAGCGACAGATTGATTATGACGTGACGCGGGCCAAAGCGTATTTCCTGCGCGGCGGCGTGCGCCATTCGCTGGTCGTGATTTAGATAGAACGCGCGTGGCTTGAATGCGGTCAACATCAACTCCAACACAGAGACACAGAGGGCACAGGGGGCACGGAGACTCGATCTTTTCTCTGTGCTGCTCCGTGTTCTCCGTGTCTCTGTGGTGCACTATCCGCCCGTAACATTCAACCAAAACACCGGAATATTTGCCAACTTCAAGTCTCAGCCCGCGCGCATCTAACCTGAGACACGCAAGTGCAACTTGACACTTTGTTTTTTCGTTGCTGTTATAGGTTTGGGACAAGCGCGATTTACGATGACGATTGATATGGCAATAAGTGAACAAAAGCAGACGGCTTTAATACCGCGCGACAACGCACGGCACAATGGCAACGGGCATAAGGCAACAGCACTGGCCGTTGTGCCACCTGCACAGCAAAGCGCCGCGCCGCCGAATGGTAACGGTCAGCGCATTATTGCGGATGAGATAGGTTCGCCGCAGACCACGGCCCCTGTCGAGTTCGCGCAGCTAGGCTGGCGCGGTTGGCGGCGCATGGCGCAGATCGCGCGCGTGTTGGGGTTGCTCTCGTTCTACCTGTTTCTGGAAAACTACGAGGCGCGCAGCAAGTTCAACCGGCGTATGGCCGCGCGCAGACTGGACGAGGCACAGCCGCTTGGCCGCGGCGCGCGGCTCAGTGCGTGGTGGTTCGACGTGCGCGTGCGCGTCGTTGATCGGCTGATCCGCGCGTTGCGCTATGTCGTCTTTCGCGGCGCGGACGCTTCGCAGAGCAAAGAGGCGCGGCTGGCGCGACAGGCGGCGTGGCTCAATCGCAGTCTGATCAAATTGGGGCCGACCTTCATCAAGATCGGGCAGGCGCTGGGCACGCGCGGCGACCTGCTGCCGCTCGCTTACGTGAAGGAGTTGGCGACGCTGCAAGATCAAGTGCCGCCGTTCCCGACCACAGAGGCTTACGCGCGCATCGAGGCGGAGTTGGGGCGCAGCTTACAAGAGGCGTTCGCGGAGATTGACGCCGAGCCGATTGCTGCCGCATCGCTCGGACAGGTCTATCGCGCGCGTCTGCACAACGGCGCGGAGGTCGCGGTCAAAGTGCAACGCCCGCGTCTTGAAGAGCAGATCAGTTTCGACATTGCGCTCTTGCGCCGCATCGTCAAACTGTTGTCGCGCTATCCTTCGTTCACCGAGAACGCCGATTGGGAAGGCATGCTGCGCGAGTTTGCCGCCACCGTCGGTGAGGAGATGGACTACGCGCAGGAGGGGCGCAACGCCGACCGCTTCCGGCAGAACTTCAAAGACTGGCGCGTCATACGTGTGCCGCGCATCCATTGGTCGCACACGACGCGGCGCGTGCTAACGCTCGACTTTGTGCGCGGCACGAAGGTCACGGACATTGCAGGACTGAAGGCGCGGCGCATCTCGCCAATCAAAGTGAATCGTTTGCTCGTCCGCACGTACTTGAAGCAACTGCTCGAAGACGGTTTCTTCCACGCCGACCCGCATCCGGGCAACCTGCTCGTCATGGACACAGGGCATCTCGCCTTCTTCGATTTCGGCATGACGGGGCGCATCACGCCGGGGTTGCAAGCGCAGATGATCGACGCTTTCTTCCACGTCGTCGAGCGCGACGTGCCCGGTCTCGCGCAGGACTTGATCAACCTCGACTTCTTGAAGCCCGGCGTCAGCCCCGAACTTGTGCGCCCGGTGATCGAAGCCCTCTTCGAGCACTACCTGAATCTGAAACTCGGCGAAGTGAACTTCAAAGAGTTGACCTACGATCTGGCCGAAGTGATGTACGAGTACCCGTTCCGTCTGCCCGCGCGTTTCACCTACATGATGCGCGCGTTGATGACGCTCGAAGGCATCGGCCTTGTCACCGACCCCGGCTTCAGCTTCTTCGACACAGCGAAACCCTACGCCAAAGAGTTCATGCTCCGGCGCGAAGGCAAGCACTTCCGCAAACTGCTGCTCGACAAATTCACGGGGCGCGATAACGGCGGGCGCATCGAGTGGGGCAAGATGTGGAAGCTCGCGAAGATGGCCGCGAAGACGTATCTGGAAAAGTGAGGCTGCGGTAAACTATGACGGTGAAGGAGGGCCTGCATGAGTACGATCACAATCGCGTTGCCCGATGAGCGGATGCGGGCGCTTCAGGCGGCGGCGGCCCGACTCGGCATCTCGCCGGAAGATTTGGTGCGCGTCAGTGTCGAGGAGTTGTTGGCCCAACCGGATGAGCAGTTTGAGCGGGCGGCACAGCACGTGTTGGAAAAAAATGCTGAACTTTACCGGCGATTGGCGTGATGCGTTATTTATCGCTGCCTGAACTATTAACCCTCCAGCGGCGCATCATTGCACAAACAGGCGGCGGCACGGGCATACGCGATTTGGGGCTGATCGAGTCCGCTTTGGCGCAACCGCGCATGACTTTCGGCGGCGCAGACCTCTATCCAACCATTAGCGAAAAGGCCGCGGCCCTCGCTTTCTCACTCATCAAGAATCACCCGTTTGTTGACGGTAATAAGCGTATCGGCCACGCCGCAATGGAGACCTTCCTCTTGCTCAATGGCTACGAAATCCATGCTGCGGTCAGTGAGCAAGAGCAAATCATCATGCAATTAGCCGCAAGCGAGATCGGGCGTACAGCGTTTACTGCGTGGCTGCTGGCGCATGTCATTGAAAGTGGCGAGTGACACGCCGCGCACGTTAGCCAAGCAATAAGCCACAACAATCGCTTCGCTGTTGTGGCTTATTGCTTTGAAGCGATGTTATTTCTGTCCTGATCTGATCGCATTGAAGAGGAGCGGATAGGTTGCTAGCGATTGCCCGCGATATTGCGGGCGGAAGCCGAATAGATAGACGCGCCCCTTGCCCAGCGTGACTTCGACGAGCGCCGCCTTGCCCCAGAGCTTACGCCCGCCGAGCAGCCAGCCTGAGAGCAACGGATCATGGTCGATTGGGTAGCGCGCGATGATGTGGACGCGCGTCATGTCTCTGGCATCGACCTCGAACACGGGCGAGTTCTCGACCCACGCGATGGACTCGCGCGGCATGCCCTTGGCAACAGGATGCGACGTGTCGATCTCAGTGCGCAGGATCGAGCCGGGCGCGTAGTATTCGGTCTGCTTCAACCCATCGGTGATGTCGCGCACGGGCAGTTTGAACGCTTCGATGGCGAAGTCCGACGCATCGTTTAATGCCACGAGCGTCCCGCCCGCTTCGACGAACTCGCGCAGAGCCTGCACGCCCGCCTCGCCCAAGCCCCCCGTCAACTCCGGCGGCATCGTGCCCGCGCGATAACCATTCAAGATCGTGCGCGGCGCTTGATCGGGGATGATGATCGCGTCGTACTTCGCGCGCAAGTTGCCTGCACGCGCTTCTGCATCTTCCAGTGACACGTAGAACAGGCAGCGTGAATCCTTGTCGAGTGCCCAGCGCGTCCAGCCTTCATCAATCGCGGGCACGTGCGATTTGTAAATGGCGCGGCGCGGTGGCACACCGCCGCCGCAGTCACCGCTCCAACCAGAGCCACTAGCAACACGCGGTATTGTTATCTTAAAGGGAGTTGTTATGGGCACAGCGGGCACATTCATGAGTAGCGACAGCGTGTGCGCGGTCACGTCATAGGGTGCGATTGGCTGACCCTCTACGTTGCGCAGATCGGGATAATGTTGCGTCTCAAGCAGAGCTTTGGCGAAACCGCCATACGGTTGCGCCATGCGCACGACGGCTGTCCCGCGCGGATATGTGCGCCCGCCAGTCGTGAACGAACTTGGAAAATCAACCTCGACACCCGCGCGTTCAAAAATGCCGATTAACCTGCCCATGTTATCTGCGGGCGGGATGACATAAGCGAACAACTCACCACCTTTGCGCGGGCGCACGGCGTCTTTGCCGATGGCGTAGAAGCGTTGCAGCCATTCGGCGCGGTGGTCGGCGGCGTGGCGCAGGAGGGCGAAGGCGGCCGTCTGCATG
>JANMAD010000324.1:0-7082 GCA_031359515.1 Acidobacteriota bacterium
CAGTTTGTGCGGAATTATGACGATCTATCCACGGATCGTGGTTATCAGTTCAAGTTCTATTGCGACAAGTGCGGCAACGGGTTTATGACGCGCTTTCAGGCGTCGGCCATCGGCACGGCCGGATCGCTCTTGCGCGCGGCCGGCGATCTTTTCGGTGGCTGGGCCTCTTCAGCCGGCAACTCCGCTTACGAGTTGCAGCGCTCGGTCGGCGGCAAGGCGCACGACGATGCGTTGGAACAAGCCGTGGCGGAAGGCAAGGAGCATTTCCATCAATGCTCGCGGTGCGGGCGTTGGGTCTGCCCCGAAGTTTGTTGGAACGCGCAAGCCACGCAGTGTGAAGAGTGCGCGCCCGATTACAAGGAAGAGTTCGCGTCGGCACACGCGCAGGCTAAGACTGATGCCGCGCGCGAGCAGTTGCACGAGCGTGCGCGGCAAACTGACTATGCCGCGCAGACCGACATGAGCGCGGATGCTTACGTTAAAGCGCCCGCGCCGCCGCCCACGATGGAGACAACGGCTGTGACAGGCCTGCTGTGCGCGAGTTGCGGCACGAATATGGGCAAGGCGAAGTTCTGTCCTGAATGCGGCACGCCGGCGCAACGCCCAAAGCCGACATGTGCATCGTGCGGTCATCAGCCTGAAGGTACGCCAAAATTTTGTCCGGAGTGCGGGGCGAAGCTATAGCTTAACGCACGCAGAATAATAAGGGCGATAAAAAAAAGCAGGCCGGTAAAATTACCGGCCTGCTTTTGCTTTAACGCAGCCACGCTCGTTAGAGCGTGCTGAACTGTATGCTGCGCAGAATGCTATTGAAGCTGTTCTGGTAGTAGCGGGCCTCGTCCTGCGGCACGATGGCGTCGAAGTAGAAGAGCCGGCCATCGCGCAACATGGTGGTGACGACCGTGACCTGCTCGTTGCGCCCTGTCACCGGCGACTGGCCCGACAAGGTAATGGCGTAAGCCGCGCGGCCCGCGATGGTCGTGCGCGAGTAACTACTATTGCCCTGCTGGCGCAGATACGAATTGCCTTGCAGCAATTCGCTGACGTACTGGTCGGTGGCAGCGCGCAGGTCATTGGACTGCTCTTGATCCACGCCGATGATCACGCCATGCGTGATGCCGTTTTGATCAGCCGCGCCTTCGGGCGCGTACGTCTGCGACGTTTGCGCGGGGTAGTCGCGCCAGTTGTCGGGAATAGCGAGCGTAAACCATTCGCCGCTGATCTGGCGGAGACGCGTGGACGGGCGCGGCACGTTATTGCTACGTGTGCCGGGATAACCCTGCTCGTTGCCCGTACCCTGCTGATTGCCCGCGCTCGGCTGTGTCTGGTAGCCGCCTGCGCCGCGCAGCCGCGCTTTGATGCGCGTGAAGTCGGCCGTGTTCTTGATCGGGTTGCGCACCATGCCGATCAACTGCGCTTCCTGACTGATGCGCGCATAACGATTCGCCGGGGCCGGGTGGTCGCTCAAAAACTGCGGCCCGCCACCGCCGCCCTGCGCCGCGATAGTCTTGAACATGTTGGCCAGATCGTTCGGGTCGTAACCCGCACGGGCCATGATCTGCGAGCCGAGCACATCGGCCTGCGTCTCATACTCGCGGCTGAACTTCAGGAAGTAGACGCCGACAGCCGTCTGCGAGCCTTGCCCGACGACGCTGCCGATGCCGCCGCCGATGACCGCGCCGGCAATCGCGCCGATGCCCCCGAGGATCGAATACTTCTGCGCCTTCGTGGCCTGCGCCGTGCCGTGCCGGAGCGCGACGTGCGACAACTCGTGCGCCATCACGCCGGCCATCTCGCCTTCGTTGCGCGCCGCTTCGATCATGCCGCGATTGACGTACATCGGCCCGCCTGGCAACGCGAACGCGTTAATCTCTTTCTGATTGACGACCTTGAACGAATAACGAAACTCGCGATGCTGATACTCTTCCGGGATCGACTCGACGAGCCGGAAGCCGACGCGATTGACGTAGTCGTTCACGTCGCGGTCGTTCAACAGCGGCAACTGCCGCTCGGCCTCGGCCGCGGCTTGTTGCCCGGCCTGTAGATCGTCCTGCGTGCTGTAGCCGTTCTTCGGCGGCACGATGTGCGTCGGCTCGGCCAGCGCGCTCAAAGGCAGCGCCAACAAAATGAACGCCACGAGCGTCGCGCCCAACGCACGCGCTCGCTGCGGTTGATTAAACTTATGAGTCATCTTTTCCTCCTCCGAAACGCGCGCGGCCAAGGCACACGCGCAACTGATCATCTGTGGTCGCAAAAAACTAAAAAGCGGCTGCTCCCCTGCGCCTATTCGTCACGAGGGTTAGCGGCCGCTTGCGTCATGCCCTAAGAAGCGTCCTCTCCCTCACAAACTTTCAACAGACCGCGCGAAAGAGAGTGCGCCGCGCAGTCGGGGAGAGAGACAAACATTTGCCAAATAACAGCCGCGAGGGTCGGGTAGCTCAGCGGCATTTACCTGCCTCTATTCGATGAATACTAACCGGACATCGTTGACCTGATTTTCGACCCCATTTCGGCGCGCAGCTATGCGTTATCGTTCAGCGCGCCGCATTACCGCATAACCAAACTTTGGGGCGCGGTTGTTTCGATTCGCGCACGTCGCTGCGCTATGCGCGCTGCCAACTAATACCGCCGTTTACCGCGTCTGCGCGGGCGCATAACTGTTCGCCGCGGCAATGGCTTTTGTTCACGCACGCTTGTCTCGTCCGCGAATCTGACGGTCGTGCCCGCCGCAGGGCGCGCGATGGCAACAGCCACGAACGGCGACGTGATGACCTGCGTTGTAACATCACCGGACGCAGGCCCGCGCTCATCCACACTGATAGCAAGCACAGTGCCATCGTGCCGTATGCCGCGCAGGGCGACGGCGTAACCGCCCGTCCGCCGCTGCCCTTGAAAGACGACGACCACGGATTGCGTGGTGAAATTCACCTCGGGCGCGGGCCGCCCGCCGCCTATCACGTCCCACACACGTCGCCACTCATCCTCTGTCGTGACCAATTCGACCGCGCGCCCGTCCTCGTGCGCGCTATACGCGCCCGTCGCCAGCACCGTGAAATCAACCACGCGCGTCTGATCTTCCGCTGCATCGTTCGTCTGTGCGCTGACGCCGCTCGCTTCATCACCGAGCAACGCCATGCGCAAAATCTTCACGGGCGGCATGCCGTAACTGAGCAGGCGATCATGAAACTCGCCGAGCCGGAAACCCGCGCCCGCGCGCTGCCGGTAATCTTCGCGCAGCCGCATGATCTCCATCTTGCCGAGCGTGTAGACGAGATAGGTCGGATCAATCGTGCCACGCCGCGCCTCGCGCTCCGCATTCGTGCGCTCCATGTAGCACTCACGCATGAAGAACTCGACGCCTTCCTCGTAGGACATGCCTTGCGTATGCATCTTGAGGCCGACGAGATAGCGGCCCAAACGTGTGAGCGCGGCCGACAGTTGCGCCAGCCTGAGCTTAGGATTGTTGCCGCCATAGCCTTCATCCAACAACATCTGCTCGCAATAGTGCGCCCAGCCTTCGACGAAACTATTCGCGCCCAGCACGACGCGCACGCGCGAACTCGTGCGCGGCAGATCGAGCAATTGATAATAATGGCCGGGATAGACTTCGTGGATCGAGACGATGGGTAGCTGATAGCGATTATAAAAACTCAAATGCTCCTCGCGCCGTTGCGCGTCCCACGCCGGATCAGGCGGCGTAACGTAGTAATAAGCTTCGGTCGCCACACGCTCGAACGGCCCCGGCGGAGCCATCGAAGCGAACGAGAACGAGCGCGCGTACTCCGGCGTCTCCGTCACGATCAGATTCTCGCGCGCGGGCGGCGTGAGGATGTTGTTGATGTGGACGAATGCACGTATGCGATCAAGCTCGGCGCGCGTCTCGCCGACCAAGCCGTCGGCCGTCGGATGCTCACGCCCCAACTGCCTGAGCGCGGCGCGCACGTCATGACCCGCCGCGAACTCTGCCGTCACCGCGCGCATCTCGTTCTGCGTGCGGCGCAGTTCGCGCTCGCCCTCGCTGATCAGTTGCGCGAGCGGCGTGTCCGACATCTCTTCATAGAGCAACTTCTTGCGAAAGTTCTCCGCGCCGATAGCGAACGCGCCGTTCGAGCGTGGGAGCAGATCGCGCTGCAACCAGTCGGCGTAAGCCTGTAGCGCGGGGACGACGTTGTCGTTCGTCGCCGCGAAAGAGTCACGCCGCGCAGCCGTCAGTCGCCCGCCGCCCGCGTGCTCGAACAACTGCGGCACGACGCGCTGAAAGAAATCTATGCTGCCGTTCACCTGCGCGAGCGCGGTCTCGGTGTAGATGCGCGGCGGATTCTGCAAATTCACGCGTCCTTCGGCCAGCAGCCGCGCTGCCTGCCGCTCGCGCGCGAGCAGCGCATCGAGCCGCGCGGCAATGGGCGCATAGTTGCGCTTGAGTATGTTATCAACGCCTTCGGCGAGCAGGCGGTTGTAGACGTTCGGATCGCGCTGCCACATGCGCACGTCTTCCAGTTCGAGCAACTGCGCCTGCGCGTGCGCCCGCACGACGAGGAAATCGTAGTGCGCTTCGGGCGTGAGCCGCCATTCGGGGACGCGCGCAAGTTGCGCGAGCATACCGCGCAAGCGACGCACTTCGCGCGCGACCGACTCGGCGTTGCGCGTCTCCAGTTGCGCGTCGTACACGTGCAGCCCCAACGCGGTCGCGCGCGTCGGATTGAACTCGTAATAGCCGCGCAGGTACTCGTCCGCGATCTGGCGCACGCGCGCATCGGTCGCGCCGCTCAAGTTAACCGGCGCGGCGGGCACATGGCGACGACGTTGCGCGCTGGCCGGCCCAATGAGGGCGAGCATGACGAGTAGAGCGCAGAGAAAAAGTTTGCGACGCATGAACGGATAATAACCACAAAGGCACAAAGGGCACAAAGAAAAGCTTGAAGCTGTCTTTGTGCCCTTTGTGCCTTTGTGGCTAAATTTATGACTTGCGCGGATCAATGCGTTCGTTTAGCCACTTCGTCGCATCGGCGAGCGGCCCGATGCGATGCTCTACACCTTTCCAGACGCGAATCATCGAAATGATCAGAAAGACGAAGCCGGCGACCCAGAACAACCTGCCGCCGAAGCGGCCGCCGGTCAACGAGCCGAGCAGCGAGAAGAGAGAACCGAGGATCGTGATGATTAATTGTAAGGCCAGCCCCTGCGCCGCGTGAAAGCGCACGCGCACTTCGCGGCGCGGCACGAGCAACAACTCGATCAGCGCAGCGATCACGCCGATATACCAGAACGGCAAATAAGGCAGTACGACCGCGTATTTCTCCGCGAGATTGAGACCGGCGATTTGCCGTTCGGGCGTCGGGCCAATCAACGGCGCAGCGCCCATCATCTGCGGCGGCGTATATTGCTGCTGATACTGCGGCGGCGCTTGCTGTGGTTGTTGATAAGGAATTGGCGACTGCGGATACGTCGGCGGTATAAAGATGGACGGGTAAGACCGCGAGAAATGCTCGTCCATGCGTTGCGTCGGCGCTTCGGATGGCGGCGGCATACGCGCTTGTTCCGGTTGCGCATCTAGGCCACCAACTTCGTTTGTCGGACGCTGCTCCACGCCGCGCGTCGCGCCCCACATCTCGTCCGTCTGCCGCGCGAACTCCGCGTCGAGCGGGTCTGTATCGTATATGCTGCGCTTCTCTGACATAACAATGTGTCCTTACGAACAGGACGCGCGGCGGGTTCGCCCCAATCTCAAGTTTCGACAACTTGATATTCTACGCGCTCCCAGCGTTTTTCGCGCTCGAAAATCTGAAACGCGCCCAACTGTTCCGCGCCCCCACCCAAGCTCATAATGAACTAGACCGCCAATGGGTAGAACGCCAGCCGCACATCCGTCGCCGACGGCACAGGCTCGCGTGCGCGCGGGTGTGAATGATAGATCGCCAACAACTCCTCGCCCCGCGCGCGCATCTGTCGCTGCGCCGCGAACAACTCAACGGGCGCGCCCTCGTAAGCCGTCAACGGATCGGCCGCAACGTTCTGCAACGGATAGATCGTCCGTGCCTGCTCGCCGCGCCCGCCTACCAACCCACAACACTCCGCCGGACTCGCCGCCCGCGCCTGCGTGAACATCTCATCAACCTGCGCGCGTCGGAGCGTGATAATCAAAGCGTCTCCCGATACATGAACCCACCTGCCGGGAGCGCGGGCAATCTGCCCGCCATGAGCGCAAGAGCGCGAACAAATGGACTCACTATTTTCAAGCTTTAATGCTAATGAACCCTTTGAGCGTGCTTACCGCACGCTTGCGGGCAAGATGCCCGCGCTCCCGGCATATCGCGCTCACTCTGCTACGATGCGTATGTCCAGATCGGCAAGCTGCTGCGCGTCAATGGGTCCCGGCGCGTCGATCATCAAATCAGCGGCCGAGGCAGTCTTGGGAAACGCCATCACGTCGCGGATATTGTCCGTGTTCGCCAAGACCATCAACGTGCGCTCGATCCCCGACGCGATCCCGCCGTGCGGCGGCGTGCCATAATCAAGCGCGTCGAGGAAGAACCCGAAGCGCGCCCGCGCCGTCTCTTCATCCATGCCGAGCGATTTGAAGATGAGCCGCTGCACGTCGTGCCGGTGAATACGGATCGAGCCGCCTGCGACCTCTACGCCGTTGATCACCGTATCGTAAGCCTTCGCGCGAATCTGGCCGAGCAATTGCATTTCATTGCTCTCCATCGCGCGCTCCAACAGCGGCAGGTCTTCATCGAGCGGCGAGGTGAACGGGTGATGCATCGCATAGTAACGATCATCATCCGCGTGATACTCGAACATCGGAAACTCCGTCACCCACCACGGCGTGAACACCTTGTCCGGCCTCCCCTTCTCGCGCCGCGACACTTCATTACGCAACGCGCCTAAGGAAGCCGCGACCGTCGCCGCCTTGCCCGCGACAATCAACACCGCATCGCCGCGCGCCGCGCCTGTGGTCGCGGCAATGCGCGTCACGCCTTCATCGCCAAGCGCTTTCAACAGAGACGACGACAGTTCATCGCCCAACTTGATCCACGCGAGCGCGCCAGCGCCATAACGCTTGACGAACTCTTGTAGTTCAT
>JANMAD010000377.1:0-2028 GCA_031359515.1 Acidobacteriota bacterium
CAAACTGCGCGCGTTCCAAGAACTTGGGCACACGGTCATCTTCTTGATCGGCGACTTCACCGGCCTCATCGGCGATCCGTCGGGCAAGTCCGCCACCCGCCCGCAACTCACGCGCGCCGAGATCAACGCGAACGCCGAAACTTACAAGACGCAGATTTTCAAGCTGCTCGATCCCGCCAAGACCGAAATCCGTTTCAACTCCGAATGGATGGACAAACTCGGCGCGGAAGGCTTCATCCACTTGGCCGCGCGCGTCACTGTCAAACAAATTTTGGAGCGCGATGATTTTCAGAAACGGCTCGCGGAAGAAAAACCCATCGCGCTCCATGAACTGCTCTACCCGCTCGTGCAGGCTTACGACTCGGTCGCGCTCAACGCCGATGTCGAACTCGGCGGCACGGATCAAAAGTTCAACCTGCTCATGGCGCGCAACCTACAACGCGAGTACGAGCAAGCCGCGCAGGTCTGCGTCATCATGCCTTTGCTCGAAGGCACGGATGGCGTCCACAAGATGTCGAAAAGCTTGGACAACTACATCGGCATCCACGAGCCGCCCAACGAGATGTTCGGTAAGGTCATGTCCATCTCGGACGAACTAATGTGGCGTTACTATGAACTCTGCACCAATGCGACGCCGCCGGAGATAGCAACGCTACGCGCGGCGACGGAAACCGGCACACGCAATCCACGCGATCTTAAAGCGGAGTTGGCGCAACACATCATCACGGATTTCCATTCGGCGGAAGCAGCCCGCGCGGCAGCAGCCGAATTTGAGCGCCGCTTCAAATGGAAAGAAGTGCCGGTTGATGTAGAAGAGCGCCCTGTGGCGTGTGGCACTTGGAAGTTACCGCGTCTGCTTGTCGCTGGCGGCTTGGCCTCATCCATCGCAGAAGGGCGGCGACTGCTCCAGCAGGGCGGCGTGCGCGTTAACGGGCAACAGCGCCAGAGCAAAGATGCGGACGTTGCGCTGTCGCCCGGTGAGTCGATCTTGTTGCAAGTCGGCAAGCGCCACTTCATGCGTGTTACCCCGGTCGAGGAAATAATCGAGCGCAGCCCGGTAGATTCAGACATGCTCGCCTCCGTGGGTTATTGTTCAGCCACGCGCACGCTCGAAGTCGAGTTTAAGCACGGCGGCGTTTATCGTTACTACAATGTGCCTAGTTACGAGTTTGAAGCACTGAGCAAGGCTGAGTCTTACGGCACATACTTTAACGACAACATCAAGAAGGGCGCATACAACTACGTCCAGATAGAAGAGCGACGGCGGGATGAACCAACAGACGGCTAAGCCTTAACAAAGGCTCATGTAACGGTGGGGCTTACACCGAAACACCCTGACGAAGCATCATTCGCCGCGCCGGAGATACGCGCTCAGCGCAACGTAGCGCGGCGCGCATTGCGCAATCAGCTACTTACGATTTCTGGCCGGAATTGTGCAAGTGCTTCGTCGTGTCTTCGGTGACGCTGAAATTGGCGGGCACGAATTCGGCGGTGTCGGCGGCCGGCAGGAGGGTAGGCGTGGTGTTGTGGCCCAACGCATTCATGGTTTTGTCGTTGGCGCGTAGTTCGCGCTCGCGTGCGGCGACGAGTTTTTTGCTGACCACGATGCCGTTAAGCAACAGACCAAGACCGATCATAAGAGGGAACACACCGGCGATCCAGATGCGGCTGAGAATCGCCGCCGTGTCAGCCGGCACTTTGCCGCCTAAGGCGATGCCTTCCATAAAGACGGAGAGGAAGAGCATCAGCGCGATGCCGATGGCAATGACGATGACGCCGGCTTTGATCTCGTTATAGCGTTTGATCTCCGGCGTGATGCCGCGCTGCACTTCCAGTTCCTGCTCGCGCCGGTTGCGCTCGCTCTCGGAGAGAAACATCTCGGCGACCCACGTCTTGCTCCAATCAATCTTGCCGCCCGGCTCGCGCGTCGCCACGGCCTGCCGCACCGCGTGCAAGTTCGCGCCGCAGACTTTACAGAAGCGCAGATCATCGTTTTGGTTAGTGCCACATTGCGGACAGAACATTTGG
>JANMAD010000577.1:0-2461 GCA_031359515.1 Acidobacteriota bacterium
GGCAGCCACTGGCAGAACACGCCATGCATGGTCAGTCGCGCACGGATCGCCGTGAAATGCTCAACGGTGTACAGCGCGCTCGAGCCGCTGCGTGCCGGATGGAAGTTGTCGGCGACGATGAGGTCATACTCGCGTGTTGCCGTGCGCGCGTAGCGACGACAAACGACGAACTCGCTAGGGCGCGCAAACGTGGACACACCGATCAGCGGATTTGCCGGCACGCAACTGCGGCAGACCGGCGCAGATGGGCAGGGAAAAATAGGACTGGGCCTATTAGCAAGTCTACGCACAAGTGAATCCGACGCGCAGCATAACAGCGAACGTGATGTCAGCACACAGGCAGATGCGCGGCCGGACAAACAATTTGCGGACGCGCACGCGAATTCGTTTGCAGATGAGAGCGGGCGCGCAACGCGAACTGAGTCCGCCGCGCAAGAGCTGTCTGCGTTTGGTGCGGAAGAATCGGCGTCAACGCTTGGCGCGCGTGAGAGCGAACCGGCGCACGTGCTGGCGGCCGACCCGCCGCGCGAGTTTACGTCCACGCCCGCCGCGCGAGCGGCGCTGCCCGTAGATGAGGAACTTGCGATTAAGATAGAGACGCGCGGCGGCGGTCTCTTCTGCTTGATCAATCTCGCGCTGGCGCTTGAGCTTTACGGCGATTTCACCACGCCGCTTGCGCCGGGGCTGCCGCTCTCGCTCTGGGACTTCGTCGCCATGCTCGGCGCGCGTCTGCTCAAACGGGAGTTGCACGATGATCCCGTCTGGACGCTGTTGGCCCAACTCGCGGGCCGCGACCCGCGCACAGCACCGGGCGTGGATTTCGCTCCGCCCGACGAGTGGCGCATGCCCGGCGCGTGGCTGGCAGACCTACCGCGTGGGGGCGCATGGCGTTGGGCGTTGCTGCGCGACCGGTTACAGGTCATGCATCCGTCGGGCTTTCTCGTGATTGACGTGCCGCGCGATGCCCGCCCGCCCGTGCCACAACTCGCGGCCGAGATGGAGGCTTACACGGACTTGCACGATGGCGCGTTGCTACACGCAACGCGCGGTGTGCGCCTGCGTGGTAGCACTACGCGCGCACGTTGGCTCGCACGGCTGACGGCTTATGTGTGTGTGCGTCTGCGACATGCGCTGGGCGAGCGAGAGACGCGCACCGCCGCACGTCTGCTCTGCCTATTGCCGGCGCGGATCGTGGCGACGACGACACATCTTGACGTTCACGTGTCGCTCTGTGATCTGCCCGTGGCCGTGCGCCGCGCGGGGCTTGATCGCGATCCGGGCTGGGTGCCTGCCGCCGGCCGCTTCATCGCATTTCATTTCGAGTGAAGTCCAGGCGAAAGGAATAGAACTGATGACGCCCGCGCCTTTCGATGAATTGCCGCGCACGCCAGCCGCACACTTCAAACTCTACTGCTTTGCGGCGGCGGCGCACATCTGCGGGCAAGCAGCGGCGACTTACGGCTCGCGCGCGGCCGCAATTGAACAGTTCCCGTTCCTCGCGGGTTACGAAGATGAGTGGACAGCGTATGTGCCGGACGAGCTTGAAGACACAGCGCTCGATCAGTGGTGGCGGGCTGCGCTCGCGACGTGGGAGCGGACGGCGGCAGCGCATCTGCCGCTTCGCGCCCTACGTGATGCTAACGGTCTCGGACACGATGCGCTGACGTTATTCATCGCGTGCGGTTTGCTCGAAGAGGACGCGCGCTTCGGCCTGTTGTTCGAGACGATGCAGGGCGCGGGGCAGCGGCGCCCGACGCTTGGGTTGCTCAATGCATGGTGGCGCGCGGCGGATGATTGCACAGAGGTGCGTGCGCAGTTGCGCCGCTTGCACGAGCTAGGTCTCTTGCGTTTCCTGCGCACGGACGCGCCGCGCGCCGAGTGGGCGTGCGAAGCGCCGTGCATGTTGTGGGACGTGCTGCGTGGTGAGGCACAAGCGAAGTTGGCCGCGGGCGTCTATTATCACGCGCCCGCGCAATTGCCGACGCTTGCTGCACTCGTCTTGCCGGCGGAACTGAGAGCGCAACTCACGCACTTGCCCGCGCTGTTGCGCGACGGTGCGACGCAGGCGTTTATCGTACGCGGGCCGCAACGAAACGGCCGGCGCACACTCGCGGGCGCGCTCGCGCGTGAATTAGAGCGCGGTTTACTGGCCATCGAAAACTTGCAAGCGGCGACAGATGAACGTCTGGCTGTGCTGGGCGCGCTCGCCGTCGCGCTCGATGCGCTGCCTTGCATCGCGCTCGACGTTGCGCCCGGCGAATCGTTCGAGTTGCCGTCGCTCAACGGTTACACGGGGCTGTTGGCGGTCGTCTTAGGCAAGCAGGGCGGCATCTGCGGCGAGCCGCTCACACGCGCGCTCACGTTCACGCTGGAGCTGCCCGACCCTGCGGCGCGTCGTCTGCTCTGGGCACAGAGTCTGCCTGCGACCGACGCACAAGCAGAGGCGGAGTTAACAGAGATC
>JANMAD010000428.1:0-4457 GCA_031359515.1 Acidobacteriota bacterium
TCCATCGCCTGATGATGCCGCTCCATGTCGGCGAGCGAGTCGTAGGCCCAGAGATAGGTTACTTCGTTCTCGTTGCCGGCGATGGGCGACATGGCGATGCGCCCGTCGCGCATGTCGAAGACGAGGCCCGCGTTGGTCTTATATCTGATGTTACCGTGAGCTATAACGGCATGGGCGTCGCGCACGTCGGTGTCGGCGAGGCGCGTGTTGGCGAGGCGCGTGTTGGCCTTGCGTAGGAAACTGATGTAGGTCGCTGCTTCCTGTTCGTGCGCGGGCATCTTGCCGGGCTTGATGTCTTCGCGCACGATCAGCACGACATTAGGCGGCGGCGGCGCGGTTTGCGCGAGAGCGCAGACGGCGGCGAGCAGCACGAGGGACAACAGCACAAAGATTCTTTTCACGAACAGGCTCCTTTCGAGAAGGGAAACAGAAATGACGAGGATACAGTTTACGGCCTTGGGGTGTCTTAAGACTGCGCGGGTTCTACTCTAAACGCGGACGTAAGTCAACGGCAGCGAACACGGGGCGGCGCGGCGGCAACTATTCCGCATGCTCGCGGTGCATGGGCAGAAACTTGTGCAACAGGGCTTCGAGTTTGTCGAAGTCCACCGGCTTGTTGACGAACTCGTCGCAGCCGGCTGCAAACGCGCGCTCCCGGTACTCGCGCTCCTGATGCGCCGTCACGGCTACGATCAGCACGTCGTTCAAGAAACCTTGTTCGCGGATTTGCTTTGTCGCCGAGATACCGTCCAGTACGGGCAGGCTCAAGTCCATCAGGATGAGGCGCGGGTGCTCGCGCTTGGCCAGTTCGACCGCGCGCTGCCCGTTCGTCGCCTCCAACACATAATAGCCCTTATGCTCCAACAACAGTTTGAGAAACTGGCGCGTGTCGTCAAAGTCTTCCACCACCATGACGGTGCGAGAGCCGGCAGCAGTAGCTTCCATATCCGACAAACCTCAAGGGGAGCGGCAGCCATAACGCAAATTGTTGGGGAATGATTAAGGGATGACCCGATACTAGACCGTCAAGCGCTATGAGGCAAGGCGACGCGCGGCGTTTGGTGGCACTGAATCTGCACGCCGCCGGTGCGGGCCGCTAACGTGTGAGGTTGTGTATTAGCTCAACCAGCAGAAAGGCGACGGCGGAGATGGTGGCGGCAATCGGGATCGTCACGACCCACGCCCAGACGATGCGCCCGGCCACGCCCCACTTGACGGCGGAGAGGCGACGCGTCGCGCCGACGCCGACAATTGCGCCCGTGATCGTGTGCGTGGTCGAGACCGGCACGCCGGTCAGGGTCACGTAAGCGAGCGTCAAGGCCGCGCCCGTCTCGGCGCAGAAGCCGCCGACGGGTTTCAATTTCGTGATGCGCGTGCCCATCGTGCGCACAATGCGCCAGCCGCCAGAGAGTGTGCCGAGCGCGATGGCAGCATGAGCCATCAGGACGACCCAGATCGGAATGCCCGGCAGCGAGCCGTCAGGTTTGTAATGGATACCGAACGCGCCGCCCGCGGCCAGCACGGCCGTGATGATGCCCATCGTCTTTTGCGCGTCGTTGCCGCCGTGCCCGAGCGAGAAGGCGGCAGCCGAGAGCAGTTGCCCGCGGCGGAAAAGTTTATCCACGCGATGCGGCGACCAACGCCGGAACAGCCAACTCACGGCGATCATCAACGCAAAGCCGAGCAACGCGCCGATCAGCGGCGAGAGTACGATGAACTTGATCGTCCTGAGCCACACGTCGGTCTTGAGCAGTCCGTGAAAACCTCTGTAGGCCGCTATCCCTGCGCCCGCATAACCGCCGAGCAGCGCGTGCGAGCTTGATGTCGGCAGCCCCAACCACCAGGTGATCAAGTTCCAGATGATCGCGCCTAGGAGCGCGGCAAGCAGGACGTAGAGGCGTAGGTCGGGCGCGATCAAGTCCATACGCACGCCGTCGCCGATGGCCTTGGCGACGCGCGTGCCGAAGACGACGAAGGCGATGAAGTTGAAGAACGCGGCCCACAAGACGGCCACGTTGGGCGATAGCACGCGCGTCGAGACGACAGTGGCGATGGAGTTCGCCGCATCGTGAAAGCCGTTGATGTAGTCGAAGACGAGCGCGAGCGCGACGAGCACGAGGACGAAAGCAAGCGTGGCATTCATGGGCGCAGTCTCTTAGCTGTGTTTGATGATCATGCTTTCGATGATATTGGCGACGTTCTCGCAGCGGTCAACCGTGGCTTCGAGTTTTTCGTAAATCTCTTTCCACTTGAGCACGGTGAGCGGGTCGGTCTGCTGGCGGAACAGTTCGGCGACGGCGGTGTGATAGATGTCGTCGCCTTCGTTCTCTAACCGGTGCATCTCGACGAGGCGCGGCGTCAGGCCGACCGGCTTCGCCAGCACGGAGACGATCTCGTGGAGTTGCACGGACATGCGATGGATCACGTCGGCGAAGCGGCGCGCGTGCCCCGACGATTCGCGGATGTCGAACATGACCATCGCGCGGGCGGCGTCGTCAATCAGATCGACGATGTCGTCGAGCGCGCTGGAGAGCATATAGATGTCTTCGCGGTCGAACGGCGTGATGAAGGTCTTGTTGAGTTGCGTCGAGACGGTATGCGTCAACTCGTCGCAGGCGTGCTCGATGGACTTGATGCGCAGCGCATACTGATCGTAGAGCTGTTGCCCGTCGGCGAACATTTCGACCAGCAGTTTCGAGGCGTCGAAGATGTAAGAAGTCATTTGCGAGAAGAACCCGAAATACTGATCCTCTCGCGGCAGTAAGCTAAACCGTGCCATCGCGCGTGCCTGCTCCGTTCTCGTTGGCTTGACTGAAAGCGAGCACGAACTATAAGCGAAGCGGCCCGTGCGACACAAGAAGCGCGCGGTGTTAGGTGCGGAGCGATGTGGAACGAGCAGCCAAAACGGCCGGCGCGGGCTGCGGGCGCTGCTCGCCTTGCGCGCTCACTTCTTCTGCTGCGCCGCTTTGGCAACTTCGAGCGCATCACCTATCAACTGGCTGGTGTGCGTGGCCGCGACTTCCCAGCCCTTGCCACGTTGTACGTAGGTGGTGCGAAAACCATACTGCCCGCCCACGTCGCGCCCTTGATAGCTGCCCTGCACGGTATCGTGCCCGGTCGCCGAGGCCGTGTTGCGATGGACGCTGACGATATCGTAATGCCGGTCGAACGACTCGAAGATCAGTTCGCCCCGGGCGATGGCGGTGAGCAACTGGGCCTTGGTCAGCACAATGCCGGGCGGGCGGGTGAAGACGAAGTATTCGGGCAACAGGCGGTCGAGCGCCGCGACATCACGTTTGATGTAAGCGTCACACCGCTGCCGTTCCAACGCAATAATCTCCCGCACCACCGGGTCTTGATTCTGTTCTGGTGTACTCATGATTTATGCCACCTTGCCGATCTGAGACCTGCGCGGCGGTTAGTGCCTTAGCCATGCGCGCAATGAATAGCATGCCGGTCAAACTTAAAGCAATAAAAACTTAGCACCCCCGGCAGCTTTCTGGTGGCTAAGGTTAACAGTATCGTCAGGCTCAATTGCTGTCGGCGTACGCGAGGCCGGCGGCAGCGCCGGTACGCAGTATAGGCGTTAACGCGGCGGGGAAAAAACGGGGCGTGGGGAAACTTCTGGCGAAGTCGCATCCACGCCCCTTAGTCCGCATAAACAGGTGGGGTATGCCGCGCAGTCTAACCCGACGAAGCTAACTCTGTGTGAACACGCGCTTAAATATTGTTTACGAATTCGCGTGCGCCGTGCATTAGAAACGAAACACAGTGTCGAGTTGCAAACGGTTCGTCGCACGGTTGAGCGAGCCGGGCGGCGTCGCGCCGAACGGGCCCGCCAGTCCATTGGGGCGTTGCGAGATCAGATCGGTCACGGTCAATAGCACGCGCGGATCGACCGTGTAGGTAAAGCCGAGCCGGTGTACGCGCACGTCCGATGGTTGCAAGATGTCGGAGAAGTTGAACGGCGTCAGCACCGCGTCCTTCTCGATGCGGATGAACGTGTAGCCGACCTGCACGTCGCCCGCCGTCTTATTCTTGCCGACCTGCACCTCAGCCCAGAAACCGTTGTCTTCGTGATTGGGCAACAGGCGATTCGCGCCGCCCGTGCCCGCGACGACCACGTCGTGCGCCTGCGTGTTATGCACGAAATCGAAGAGCAAGGTGACAGGGAATCGTTTGCTCCGCGTCAACTCAAGTCGCGCGATCAGATCGACGAGATTGAAGCCGGAACTGAGCCGGCCGTCGCGATTGAGCGCGTTCGTGTTGGCGTCCGAAGTGCCGACGTTCGCGCCGGTGACGAGCGCATCGCGCGGGATGTTGACGGTGGTCGTGATGGTCTGCGCCGGTGTAGTCGTGGTCGCAGGGATAGTGAACGTGACGGGGATTTGCAGTTGCCCGCCGAAGAGTTGCGCGACGCTGACGAACTGCGTGCCGGAGTAATAGAGGTCTGCGGC
>JANMAD010000434.1:0-3612 GCA_031359515.1 Acidobacteriota bacterium
AGCAACAGCGCGGCGGTCATATCGTGCCCCTCACTCTGCCGCTTCGCTGCTTCGTCGCTTCGCTGGCGGCCACAAACTCGGCGGCGTGTTGCACGGTCGTCGCGGCGTAGCCATCACGGCGCCCCTGCGCCTTACTGCTCAAGCGATCAAGCTCGGCGACAACCGCATAGTGCGGGAAGCCTGCGCCAAGACAGGCCATCGCCCACCGAATGTCTGCGCGCGATCTGTCGGGCTTGCCGTCCACCGTTTCGCGGTCGCCGAGATATGCGTAGTAATCCGGCCATGCGCCGGGCAACTTCGTATTAGCGGGCAGCACAACCGGCGCGGGCTTTTCCTTCGGTGCAGCCAACAAGCCAGCGTGTTCCAATTCCAACGGTGAGACGATGCGCGCCATCGCTGCATGAATGAGGCGCACGCGTGGGAACGCGCCGAACTTCTGCCGATACTTCTCTTTTGCATTCAAGCAACCGGGCAACCGAATAGAGTTGAACGCACCGCCGTTCGGCAACTTCGGATCGCGCGTCGGGTTAAGCAACCGGAGCAACCGGCCCCGCACATCTTTGCGCGCCTCTTCGCCGATGTCGGGCGGCAGCGCAAGCCACACTTGGAAGTTGTCAGGGCTAGTTTCAACTATCAGAAAGGCGAAGGGCCGCAACCGCTCGACCGTCGCCGCGTCGCAGTCGTCCACCTGTATCAACGCACCGTTCTGTTGCTTGTCAGTTGTCTTATTCGGGCGTAAGCACACGCTTATGCCCTGCCGTTCACTGCACTCGACTAACGCCGGCACACGGAGCAGCAGTTCACCCCCGGTGATGTCGTCTGCGCCAACGCAATCGGCCGGTTTACCGACTGGCTGCATGGCGAGCAAGACCAACTTGAACGCGCCGGCCCCGACCGATTGGAAGGCCAAGAGCGTACTTGTCGCAGCTTCGACCGGAGACCCGACCTGATCGGGATCAGCTTCGGGCATGATTGCTAAATTTCCGGCAGAAAACAGCACTTCTGCCTCTTTCCTATAGGACACCGGTGTCCTAATGAAATCGCCTTTTAGCACGTCTCCGGCCGGCGCGTTTTCGGCTTGTCCTACCTTCTTTAACACAGGGGGGACAGCATTAGGCCGGACAGCCTTCGCTGCGCGCTGCCGGTGCGCCCCGGCGGGCGGCGGGCTATCGTTGCGCCACGTCTCAATCTGCTCGTGCAGTTCATCAAACAGCGCATCGGCCTGCGCCGCCGTTAGCACTTCACTCTTGACGCGCGCTCGCACCTTATCCATGGCCCGCCGCGTCTCGCGCAATAATTCAGTGCGCGCCGTCGCTACCGGATCGACTTCCGCCGCGCTCGCCGGCTCGCCTGCTTCCGGCGCGGCCGGCGGCGCAAACTCCGGCGCGTATGGTTTAACCTCTTGCCGGAACGCTGCCAGCACTTCGGCGGCGGCGCGGTTGTACCGTGTCACCGGGAGACCTTTGCGCAACTCTGCCGCCCGTCGCCGGATGCGCCACACAAGATCGGTTAGGTTGTCCACGTACACCGTCGCATCACGACTATTCGGCGCGCGGGCCTCAGTCTCGACAAAGGCAAGGTGCGTGTGCGCTTGGAAGAGATGCACAGCCGCGAAGCGTCTGCGCCACGCCCGCCCATAACTGCTTTCGGCTTTCTTGCGCACAAGCTGCTCTGCTTCAGTCCGCGCGAAGGGTAAGGTGTCGCGCCGGTAGAACGATTCAGCCATCCACGCCGGCATCGGATAGCGACGACGAGCCGACGGCGCATGACCGCCGACCGTCGCGCGTATCTCCGCACGCATGCCCGCCTCGATGATGGTCTGATAGGTGCGGCGCAGTTCCGTCGCATCCAGCCCGGCGCGGCGGCTCACATCATCCAGATCGGCGACGTGCAGGAGCGCGGCGAGCGCGGCAAACGTACCGCTTGTGAATGTGCGCTCGATGATCGTGTCATCGTCGGCCGTTTGTGTGGTCGCGTTGCCGTCAACATCTTGTGGGAAGACATTCGACGGGCCAGTGGGGACAGCGTAGGGAGAAGAGTTTGCGCTCATGCCACCCTCCGCAAGCCGTTCGGAAATTCAACCGTCGGCTGCCCTGCTCTGCGCGCTTCGGTGTGTGTCTCAGCATGACGCTGCAATGCGCTAAGCGCGGTCGCTGTTATGTGAACGTCGCCGGCCATCTCGTCGCCGACAACGAAGGCCCGCGCGCCAACGTAGATGCGCTCTTGCGTGGCGTGAACTACACGCATGACACGCCAGCCTTTGTGTTTCCATTCGTCGGGTTGAGTTGCTTGCGGCGGGCGGGCCGCCGGCGGGAATATGCGTTGCGGCTGTTGCCCCTCGGCGGGCTTGCGTGGTAAATTCTGCATTAGGTTAGTCCCTTTGGTTAGTCAATCCCGTTTACAACTTGCGAGTGCCCACGTTCGTCGCGTGGGCATTCGTGCTTTTATCTGACGACGCCCGCCAGATGTGCCGAAAGCCGCCGCCTTATGGGCCACGACCCCACAAAGCAAACGGCTTTCTCGGAACACGCGCCGACCGGCTCAGCGCGATACTAAATTTAATGGACGGGTTCGTGGCCGTCAGCGAAAGAACTGTTTATGCTCGCTGACGACAGAGGCGGGGTAAATGAATGCTTGACCGCGCGGGCTGCGCGTGGCAAGATTCTCTCCCGTTCGCTGCTCTCAGCGGGCGGCATACGCAACGCAAGAAAAACGGGGTAGCCTTGGCTTTCTGACGGACAAGGTTGCCCCTCTTGCTATTTATGCCTTCAAATAAAAAAAAGACCAAACTCAGCACGGGCGCAGTATAGCAAAGAAGATAGCTCACTGCTGATCTATTTTGGTGACTTCTGCACCCCCTGCGATGTCACCTTTTCTCTGCGCCGCCGCGATCCCTTCAACGTCCCGGCGCAGCTTGCGCCAATTTATGCTAAAGCGGCTCACCTGTTTTTTGAGCGCGCCGCCAGAAGCCGGCCCCGTGGCTGGGCTGAGTCGGCGTATCTCGTCGGCCACTGTCTCGGCCTTCACCTCTGCGCTGCGCATTAAGAGCGCGAACATAGCGACGCGGATCGCGCCCTCTAACTTAATCTTCGTCCACGCCCCTGTAGTCTTGGCAGGCAGCGCGCCAAGTAGATGCTCAAGCCGATGTCTAGTCCGCGTTAGGTGAAGCTCTATTATCTCAGCACGCGCTCGCGTATCCATCCCCATGTCGTTAGTCAGGAAGCCGATTATGTCGCTAAGGTGTGAGTTTGCCTCACGCAAAAGCGCGTGGCCTAAATGCTCTGAGAAGTCCTGTTTTAGTCGAGACAGGAATTGCATGAGCGACGCGCCGGTAAACCAAGCGAGCGGGACGTTGGCGATCCATTCCTGATGATCGCCCACGCTATTTACGCTGACGCGCAACTCGCCGTGCTGTAGATCGACCTCATAAATAATCTCGCCGCTAATTTCAATCCTAAACGGGTGCTTCTCGCGCATCAGGCCCACCGGCACTGTGACGGTCGCAGTTTGCCGCTCTTGTTCCGGCGTGGGCTGTCCGTTCCCGGTCGTGGTCGGGTCGTCTGCCATCTGTTACCTATTCGCCCTGCTATTGCTTGCGCTCGAATGCTTCCA
>JANMAD010000511.1:0-19019 GCA_031359515.1 Acidobacteriota bacterium
TGGAACGCGCGTCTCCACTTGGTCGCGCCGTGTGCGCCGGAGGTGTTCGCCGTCCGTCACGTACTCGAATCGCTCGTGGCGCTGCGCTTTCTGCCGCCAAATACGTCGGCCATTGATGTCGGCTCTGGCGCGGGGCTGCCGATCATCCCTTGCCTCGTTGCGCGCCCCGATCTCAAAGCAACATTAATTGAGGCGACGCAGAAAAAGACAACCTTCCTGCGCGAAGCCTTGAGCAAACTCGGCTTGCGCGACCGGGCACAGGTATGCGCCGAAAGATTTGAACAGACAACCACGCCAGCCGCCGACTTTGTGACTTGCCGCGCACTCGAACGCTTCACAAAGATGTTGCCCAAACTTGTCGCGTGGTCACCGCCCGCAAGCACTTTGCTTCTCTTTGGCGGCCCGACATTACAAGCAAAGCTCGCGCAACTGCGGTTGAATCATACCGCTCTGCTGTTGCCGCAATCAGAGCAACGTTTTCTCTTTGTGGTCAAACGCGCTCAAGCAATTTAAGAAAGCCAACGAAGCGGCTATAGCGGAAACAAAACGAGGTGAGCGCGGTTGCGGCTCACCTCGTTTGACTTTCGGCCGTCCGCACGCTCAACGCACGACGTTGATGCCGATCAGTTGTTGGCCTTCAATAACGAACTCGGCGGCCGGTAGCTCTTCCTCATAGATCGGCGAGAGCATAGTCGCGGTGAAACCGCCGGACGTGCGGTCGCTGTTGAGCGTGGCGATGACAGAAGGCGGCAGGCTCGGCAACTCGTCCGTGCCGATGACCGCGCCGGGCGTGATGCGGAACAGTTTCACGTACAGCCGGTCGTTCTTCTTGATCTTGTTAATCGCGTTCACCAACTGAGCTAAATCTTTCGGCACGAAAGCCTGCGCGGCGGAAGCTTGTTGCAGCGCGCTGCCATCGCCGACGAACAGAACGAGTTGGCCGAGCGGCACGTCCGCCGGAATCTTGAACGGAATGCGTTGGACGAACTGCCGGCCCGAATCGGTGCGCACGTATGCCTGCACTTCCATCGCGTCGCCGCGCCTGACTTCTGTGCGGTCGAGCGCGATGCGGTCGAGCGTGCCCGCGCGCCGGTCGTCGGTCGAAGTGATGTCGAGCGTGATCGGGCCGAGTTCGACGTTATCGAAGCCGCTCGTTAACAACGCAGAGACCGGCGTCGCCACCGCGCCCGCAGCCTGTATCCCGGCGGTCTGCGACGAGAAGCGGCGCTCAAGCTCAACCGGCGCTTGCCCGACCACATTGATGCGGCCACGTACGCTGATCGTCGAATCGCCGAGACTGCGTTCGGACGCTTGAATCGTGCTGTAGATGGTGATGTTCAAAAGTAGCGGTGTCAGGAATTGATCGTTGGCCACCTCGTAAGTGTATTTGTCCGTGTGGTCGCGGCTCGTGTGCAGATTGATCGTGACCGGAATCATCTTCGGCGCGTGCCCAAGTTGGCCGTAGATACCCGTTGCGCGATCCTGCGAGATTGCGCCGACCATCCGGCCGGGCGCGGCCAGCTTGAACGAGTTGTTGACGTTCGGGATGACGGTGACGACCGACGCTTCGGTCATGGGCATGTCGGCTGCGCCGAGACCGAGGAACGGATGCCCGAAGGCGTAGATGTGCTCGCCGTCGCGGAACGTGACCGTGCCCGAAGCGGCGAGCGAATAATCACCGCGCACGAGTTGCACACTGATCGATGTGCCGGGCGCGAGCGTGTTCTCGTTCACCGGCGCGAGCGGCGTAATCGCGGCCGCGCCGCCGATACCGGCGACCGGCAGCAAGCCGTTCGCTTGCAGTTGCGGCGCAAACCGCGCGAGCGCGTCACTCGTGATGCCGCTGAAGACGACGGGCGTGGCGATGGGCGCGATCTGTTGTCCCATCAAAGGCAAGAGCGGCGAACCGGCACTGACCGGCGCGAACAGCATCCCGCCGGCCACCATCTGCTTGGGCCAGTTGAGTTGCAGATCGGTGCTGGCAAGTTTGGCGAAAGAGATCGTGTGCGGCTCGCGCGCTTGTGTGGTTGTGCTCGCCTGCCGTTCGAAGATGCTGATCATCTCTTTGATCGGCGTGATGCCGCAGATCGGCTCTTTGGAGAACGGGAAGCTGAAAGCAATCGCGCCGACCAGTTTACCGTCAATATAGACGGGCGAACCGGACATGCCGGCGAAGACGCCGGTGCGCATAGCGTTTGCGCCGGAGAGGCGGGCGATGATGGCAGACTGGCGCGGCCCCGGAAAGCCGCCCAACACGCCCAACACCTCGACGCCGAACTCTTCCGGCTCAGTGCCGCTAAAGACCGTGCGCGCCACGCCCTTCATGCCGGGGCGCACGTCCTCAATCGGCAACAAGACGGTGGCCGGTCTCTGCGCCTGCGCCGCTTTGCTCTGCGCGTTAGCCGGACTGGTTGAGATAGACGTAGCCAGCATTAACGCCAGCACCGCAAACAAGCTTTTCTTCATCGAGTCACCTTGAAACTTCTGGGAGGCAATATGACATTTACGCCTTCGCGCCGCCGCCGGCTCATACCGTCGGCTTACGTTGACGACTATACGTTCCGCTTTCATCGCTGGTCAAGCAATAGCTATAGATGCCGGCGAGAGAGAAATAACTGCCCCTCGAATGAATTAACTGAACTCTTACCTTGCGCTATACTTGACACCATGCGGCCGTGAGCACGGGACGGCAGTAGAAACCGGGCAACACTCTAAAATCTATTCTTGCGAGCGGTTTACACCGCGTGCTAACGTGCCGGGCTAGCGCAGCATTTATGTCTGAGATCGAAGGGTTCATACTAGCGGGCGGCGCGTCGCGGCGCATGGGACAAGATAAGGCGCGGCTGCGCTTGGGCGGCGCAAGTTTCATTGAGCGTAGCTTGCAAGCGCTCAGCGCGATCACACCGCAGGTGCGTCTCGTCAGCGCACGCGCTGATAGCGCAGCATTGGGTCTGCCCGTCGTGCCCGATATTTTTCCGCAGTGCGGCGCGCTTGGCGGCTTGCATGCCGCCCTCGCCGCTTGTCGCGCGCCGTGGGCAGCAATTGTCTCCTGTGATCTACCGTTCGTCACGGGCGAACTTTGGCAGTTGCTGGTGACGTTGCGCGTGGATGACTGCGATGCGGTTGCGCCTATCCAGGCGGACGGCCGCGCGCAACCGCTCTGCGCGCTCTATGCCCGCGCGGCATGCTTACCCCAAGCCGAACAACTGCTGCGCGGGGGCGAATTGCGCCCGCGCGTGCTGCTCAAACAAGTCCGTACACGCTGGGTCACGCCGGCAGAGTTAGCTGATCTCGCGGACGCCGAATTGCTGTTGCTCAATGTCAATACGCCCGACGATTACGATACCGCACTGCTGAAGACTGGAGGGTGAAAGCATGCTCAGATACATAGCGTAGTTAATCATTCATGCTTGTATACTCATCCTTCATCCTTGCTTTTCCTCATTCATTATTCATAATTGCTCCCCATGCTGAGGCGACGACGAACGGGACGAAAATTGCTGGGCACATTGCTGCCCGTCGTCGCGCTGTTGGCGCTCGGCCTGTGCGGCTGGGTCTGGTGGGTTGTGGCGGCGGTCGCGCACCCGCCGCAGCATCCGTATCTCGTCACGCCGGATAAGTATTTTGTGCCGATTAAGACGACCGACGAGCATTGGCATAACGCGGACGGGACAGAGGCGCGCGGTTGGTTGCTGCGTGGCGCGGAGGGCGCACCGGCCGTCGTGCTGTTGCATGGCTACGGCGCGGATCGCTCGTGGCTCTTAAACCTCGGCGTTAAAATCAACGAAGCGACGAATTTTACCGTGCTATGGCCCGACCTGCGCGGGCATGGCGAGCATCCGCTCGTCTCCACCACCTCGTTCGGCACACCTGAAGCCGCAGACGTGCGCGCCGCCAACGCCTTTCTGCATACGCTCAAGACCGCGCAGGGTCGCGCACTCGTCGGCCCGCGCACGGGCCTCTATGGTGTCGAGCTTGGCGCATACGCGGCGCTGCTCTCCAACGCGCAGGCCGCGCCGGAGGAACGACCCGATGCGCTCGTGCTCGACTCGCCGCCAGCTTCACCGGATGCGCTCTTCGATGCCACCCTACGCGCACGAACCGGTCTCTATAGTGATCTCACGCACGCGCTCGCACGCTCCGGCGCACGATTCTACTATCTCGGTCGCTATCGGAATGCGCCCTCTTGTACACTCGCGGCTACGCTCGCCGATGCGCACGTGTTGCTGCTGACCGGCGCAGACGCGGGCTACTTGCGCGACTCGACCATCACGCTCGCGCCCTGTTTTCCCGCCACCGCCCACACCGAATTACTCAGCGATCTGCCGCTCACGGGCCGCAACACAGCCTCCGCCCCCGGCGAACAGGGCGAAGCTTATGACCGGCGCGTCATAGACTTTTTTGACCGCGCCCTACGAGCCAACAGACGTTAAGCACGCCGTCGTAATTTACGCAAAGGGATTCGATGCTGGAAGTGAGTGGCTACCCGCGAACGGCATTCAAGCACGGGCGCGAGAAAGAAGGATGAGAGGCTTTTTATCGGGCAGCTCGCTCGAATGATCTGTTAAGCGGCACTTTCATCATCAGGCTTGCCATTCTTACCTTCGCTGATATATCGCTCTAAAACGCCGATAAATGCGTCAAGCTTTTCTTCCGTGTGTCTGTGCGTATCAGCCATGACAGCCACTACCTCATTCATATGCGTTTGCGCTCTGGCCATCTCTGCCATATTCGTCTCAAGCCGAGCTACTCGCTCGTTAACTTGCTGCTGGTTAGCTGCAAATTGAGCTTGCTGCTCTAAAATAAACTGCATTGCCTTTTCGAGTTCTTCGTTTGTCATTTTGGCACTAAACCTATCGAAGCTATTTACTGTGGACAAGTGTAGCTCAAATACCAATTGATCTAAAACAGACTAATCCTTGCAAAGACTCAATCGCTGCCCAACTCGATGTTATTTCTCAAGCGCGCGGACGACGACGAGCGCGGCCACGCCGTTATCGCCGATCACTTCGCTGGCGAGGTAGGGGGCGTTGGTTAACTGCCCGACTTGCTCGACCGGCACGAGAATAAGCAACAGTTCGCCGCGCGCCTGCGCCGCTTGATATACCTCACCAGCGCCTTCGAGTTTGCGCGGCTCGCCGTGCGCATCGTAGGCGAGGCGGTCTGCGGCGTAGAACTCCGCCGTCCGCTCAATATTGTGCAGACAGTAGACCGGCGCGCTCGTATAGCCGCGCGTGGCGGCCAGTTGCAATAGCTCACGCACCGATTCACGCCGCGCCGCCGGTGCGAGCGCGCAGGCGGCAATAATCACGACCATGCTGAGGGCCGCCGCCATCGTGCCCCACGCGCACAGACGCCGCCGCTCAGGCACAGCGAGCGCGCAGACACCGATCAGCAATGCCGGCGCGGCGATGAAAAACGCGCAGCTAAAACTGATCAAATGCGTGCGCGCCACATACAGAATGATGCTCGCCGCGAAGAGTAACAGGAGCAATCCTGTTACGCGCATCGTTCGCTGCCCGCTCTCGCCGCGCAGGTAATGCGCCACACGCTCGCCCGCCAGCAGGGCCGCGCCCGGCAATGCCGGCAGAATGTAGCCCGGCAACTTCGAGCCGGAGAGCGAGAAGAACGCGACCGGCACAACGATCCATGCGAGCGCGAGCACGCGCATCACGTCTAACGGCTCGTCCCCGCGCCAGCGCCATGCGTGCATGCGCGCCAACGCAGACACGAGGAACGCCGTCCACGGCAACATGAGCGCTGCCAGCACCGGCGGGTAGAAGTAAAATGGTTGTGCGTGGTGATACTTGTCTGAGACGTAGCGCGCGAAATGGTGTTGGATAATGAACTCGTCTATAAACGGCCAGCCGTGCCGTGCGATCACAGGCGCGTACCAGAGCGCCGCGACCAACAACAGGAGCGGCACGCCCCAGAGCAGACTCAACCACACGTCCGGGCGCTTACGACGCAGCACGTAGTAGCACCCGACGACACCGACGGGCAGCACCACACCGGGTAAGCCCTTCGCCAACAGCCCCACGCCCATACAAGCGTAAAAGCCCGCGAGCAAAAGCTGGCGCGATCTTCTCGCCTTCGTGCCCAACTCGGCGACGCAGAAACAGACAAGCGCGCCCGTCATGGTCAAGGTGATGAAACTATCGAAATTCAACGCGCGCGAGAAGACCATCAACCCTGCGCACGTCGCCAACGTCGCCGTCGCCGCGAACGTTAACCCGCGCGCGTCCGGCCCGGCCCTTTGCTCGATGTGTCCGGCCAATATGCCGAGCAATAGGATCGTCAGCAGCCCTGCAAGGCTTGCGCCCAGACGCGCCGACCATTCCGACACGCCGAACAATTTGTAAAACGCTATCGCAGCCCAGTAGGCCAGCGCCGGTTTCTCAAACCACGTGAGGCCGCCCAGCGTCGGCGTCACCATATCGCCGCGCACATACATCTCGCGGGCGACTTCGGCATAGCGCGGCTCATCAGAGCCGACGAGCGGCGCGTAGCCCAAACGATAGCCGTAACAGAGCGCGACGGCGATCAGCAGTAGTAGCTGACTGCGCTTGGCAAGCATCGAACGTTGCAAGTATAGTCACCCCGAAAGAGCTGTTAGCTGTTAGCTGCTAGCGATTAGTTTCAGCTTTTGTTTGTCCGGCCAAGTGCGTGAGTATCCGTCATGTGTCGGTGTTGTTCAAATTCAACCAGCCGCTTAGCTCTTAAAACCTATCGGCTCGCACTTGCTGAAAGCTAATAGCTAACAGCTAATCGCTAACAGCTTCTTTCCACCATGCCTCTACGCACCGCCGTCATCGGCACAGGTCATCTTGGCAAACAACACGCGCGCATCCACGCGGCCTTGGCCGCAGCCGGACGCGCGGAGTTCGTCGCCGCCTGCGATCTCAATGAAGCGACGGCCCGTGCTATCGCGGCCGAGCGCGCGACCGACTGGGCGACCGACTGGCGCACACTCGTCGGGCGCGTGGATGCAGTCAGTTTGGCCGTGCCGACTGAGGCGCATGCCGAGATCGCCTGCGCACTGTTGGCCGCGGGCGTGCATGTGTTAGTTGAGAAACCGATTGCGCGCACGCTCGCCGAAGCTGATGAGATGCTCGCGGCGGCCGCAAGCGGTAACGCCCTGCTCATGGTCGGCCAACTCGAACGCTTCAACCCCGCGCTCATGGCCCTGCGCCCGCACGTCCGCGCCCCCATCTATTTCGAGATACACCGCATCGGCGAGTTCACCGCGCGCTCGCTCGACATAGACGTGGTGCTAGACCTGATGATTCACGATCTCGACATCGTGCAATGGCTGGTCGGCGCGGACGTGGAGGTGACGGACGTGCGCGCCGTCGGGTTGCCGATTCTGACGGATCGCGTGGACGCGGCGAACGCGCGCTTAGAGTTTGCCACTGGCGCGGTCGCTAACATCACCGCTTCACGCGTCGGCACGGAGCGGATACGCAAGATGCGCTTCTTCCAACCGCACGATTACATCGCCGTGGACTACGCCACGCGCCACGTCTCGATCAGTAGCCTTGCGCCGCCAACGGACGGAGCGACACGCCCCGGCGTCCAGCAACGCATCCTTGAAATCGCTGACACCGAACCGCTCCGCGCAGAGATCGAAGCCTTCCTCGCTGCCATCGAGACGGCGCAACCGCCGCCGATCACCGGCGCGGACGGTCGCCGCGCCCTCGCCCTCGCCCTCCGCACGCTTGAGCGCATCCACGAAAAGGCCGCGCGTGTCGGCGTGCATACGCTCAGGTAAAAGATGAAGGATGAGGGATGAGCATCTACCTTTCATTCATCCCTCATCCTTCATCCTTTCCTTTGTGCCCTTCGTGTCTTTGTGGTTTGATCTGCCGGTATGGCGCATCCCGATCAAACAATCTCCGCGCTGCTTGCAGCACGAATCGCGGCCGGCGACTTCCCTTCCGCCGTCTATCTCGTCGCCGCAGGCGGGCGCACACTCTTTAGCGACGCACTAGGCGACGCTGTGCTAGAGCCTGTGCCCCATGCGGCGACGCGCGCCACGATCTACGACCTCGCTTCGCTCACGAAACCGCTCATCACCGGTCTGCTCTGCGCGCAACTGATCGAGCGCGGCGCATTCTCGCTTGAGCAGACGGTCGCGCAACACCTCTCCGAGTTCGCAGTAGCAGACAAAGCAACGATCACGATCCGGCAACTGCTGACGCATACATCCGGCCTCCCCGCATGGCGTCCGCTCTATGCCCTGACGGACAACACGCGCGCTCGCACGCTCGCCGTCATCGCGGCGCAGATGTTGGAATATGCGCCGGGCACGCGCGTGCTGTATAGCGATCTGGGGTTCATCACTCTGGGTCTCTTGCTTGAGCGCATCGCGGGCGTGCCGCTCGCGGAATTGGCGCGGCGAGATATTTTTGCGCCGCTCGGTCTGCAACACACATGCTTTAATCCAACGGCCGCCGCGCAGACAGGGATAGCCGCCAGCGAGTCGGCGGGTAACGCTCATGAGCGCGTGATGTGTGCCGCCGATGCGAGGGATGAACGTTACTTTCGTGCCTATCCGATCTGGGGCGAAGTCCACGACGGCAACGCATACTTCCTCGGCGGCGCGGCCGGGCACGCCGGTCTCTTCTCGAACGCCGACGAGACGTGCGTGCTGGCCGAACAGTTCATCGCCGGCCGCACACGTCTATTACAGACTGAAACGTGCGCGCTCTTTCACCTGAACATGACGGCGGGTTTGCACGAAGCGCGCTCGCTCGCGTGGCAACTCGCGGCGACGCCCGATTCGACCGCCGGCCCGGCGTTGCCCTCTGCCAGCTTCGGACATCTCGGCTTCACCGGCACGAGTTGTTGGCTTGATCCAACCCGCGAGCGCATCTTTATCCTGCTCACTAACCGCACCCACGCGCACACCCTGCCATTCATCAATATCAATAGCACGCGCCGGCAATTTCATACGCTCGCTGTCCGCGCGCTCGACCGCGCGGGCACTGAGGCACATCGTTAATGTGGCCAACGACGATGACGGCCGAGCCGCGCTGCAAATTGTAGTAAGATGTCGGCCTCCCTGCGCGCACGTCTCCGCGCGTGTGGCCAGAGCGAGAAAGAAGTTGATGCTCCCGCCTTATTTGCTGAGAGTTGTCTCTCTCTGCTGCGCGTGGCTGCTCGCCGTTGCGCCTCCTGCCCATGCGCAGGAACAGACGCGCCCGCGCCGCGCGCTCGCCGCCCCGACGAATGAGACCAATAATCTTCCGCCTCCGTCCCCGGCCATCGCGTTGACACGCCTTACGGCTGAACCGGTCATACGCATCGGACTTGCAACGATGGCCCGCTCGGTCACGATCTCGACCAACGCGCCGGCGCTGAACATACTCAACAACAGCAGCGAATCTGAGCAACCGCAAACGCTCGCCGTTGCGCGCGTGCGGATCGAGCCGCGCATGCTCGCGCCTCTGCCGCCACAGAATGCGGCTGAGTTATACCGTGTGGAGATCGCGGTGGTTGAATCCGCGTCCGCTGCCGATAAATTGGCGCGTGATGTGCGCGTGTTAACCGGCGAAGAGCCGGGTGTCGTACCGGATGCTCAGGCGCACGCATGGCGTGTGCGAGTCGGGTCGCCAGCCGGGCGCGAAGAGGCGGAGGATTTGCGCGTACGCCTCGAAGAGGCCGGTTTCGCCGCCGTCTCCGTCGTCAGCACAAACGCGGCGCAGGTTGCCGGTCACACAAGCACGGGCGCACAAAAAGTTAATGCGTCCATGCAGCAACGCGCACCCCAGAGTAGTCGTGCCCCGGCTGCCTCTGAAACGCGCGCTGCTGGCAACGCACACACAGCCCCGCGCACCGGCAACAACGTGCGACTCGCCGCAAGCGTCTCGCTGCCGACGCGCGGCATGGTTGTGTATGCTGCGGGTGCGACACCCTTGCTCGACGCGCGTGCGCCGGTCACGTTCGCATCCCCCGATGAACAGAGCGCGCCTGTGCGATTTAATGAGAAGCCATATCGCGGGCGCATTGAAGTCTTCACGAATCTGAACGGCGCGCTGACGGTGGTGAATGTCGTCGGTCTTGAGGACTACGTGCGCGGCGTCGTGCCGAACGAGTTGTCGCCGGGTGGCTGGCCCGCGCTTGAGGCGTTGAAAGCGCAGGCCGTTGCGGCCCGCACTTACGCCATCAGCCATCGCGGGCAGTACAACGCCGCCGGTTACGATCTGTTGCCGACCACACGCTCGCAAGTCTACGGCGGTATGTCCACCGAGCATGCGCTCTCGACGCGCGCCGTCAACGAGACGCGCGGCATCATCGCCACCTACAACGGCGAACCCATCAACGCGCTCTACACTTCGACCTGCGGCGGGCGCACTGAAGATGCCGAGCAAATTTTCGGCGGCGCAAGTGTCCCCTACCTGCGCGGGCGCGAATGCACCGAGACGGCGCAACAGGCGCACGCCTCCTTCGCGCCCTTTACGCTGCAAACCACACGCGAGCCGGCCGCCTTGCATAGCGCCGAGCATCTTCAGAGCGCACGTGCGGCCGCGTTGCTCGCCGTTCATGGCCTGCATCTGAGCGCGCGTGTGACTGATGAATGGCTCGACGCCTACGTGACCACGGACGAAGCGCGCATGCTATTCGATCTGACCGCGCGCCTCACACGCCACCCGTCGCCCGTCAGCACAAACGACATCTTACGCCCGCCCGCGTTCGCCACCACGCTTGCCCTCGCGCTCGACGGTGAGAGCCGCGCCGACGTGCTATTAGACAGCGCGGACGTGGCCTATCTGCTCGCCTTCCGCGACGCCGACGAGATACCCGCGCCCAACCGCGCCGACGTAGCCTACATGTTGCGCGAAGGCCATCTGACCTTGCTCCCTGATGCAAGTTTACGCCCGCGGCAATCGCTCACGCGCGCACGCGCTCTGCATGCGGTGGCGCACGCGCTCGAAGCGCGCGGCTTGTTCAGCTTGCAGAAGACGACGGCGCGGCCATCCGCGAACGGCACGCTCATCGTGCGCCCTGTCAAAGGCGCAGACCGCGCGCTGGCCTTGAGCGACGACGCCTATCTCTTCCGCGCTTTCGGCGAGACATTGTATCCGGTGCGCGCGGTCAGCTTAGTCGGCGGCGAGCCGATCAGTTTGCACACGGATGCGCGCCTCGCGGTTGATTATCTGGAAGTCCGGCCCGCGCCCAACGGCGCAGCTTCCGACCGCTTCTCGCCTTTCGCCAATTGGACTATCACACTGAGCGCCGCGGAGGTCAGTCACCGGCTTGCGCGCGACATCGGGCGTGTCGGCGCACTAACCGATCTGCACGTGGCAGCACGCGGCGTCTCGCGCCGTGCGCTCGATCTCGAAGTCGTCGGCACAACAGGCACGGCGCACGTGCTAGGCGGGCGCATACGCTCGGCATTAGGTTTACGTGAACAACTCTTCGTCGTCGAGCGTCGTTATGACGAGACGGGCCGGCTCACGGGCTTCACTTTTACCGGACGGGGTTGGGGGCACGGCGTCGGCATGTGTCAGGTCGGCGCATACGGTCTCGCGCGTGCGGGGTGGTCGTATGATCGAATCTTGAAGCACTTTTATACGGGCGTTGAACTGTCGCAGATGTATTGAGTGTTATACCGCAGTGAGCCATGAAGTACAGAATCCTTAAATCAATCGCACATAACTTCACTCACTCTTTTGTGAGCTATATGAATTATGTTGACGACGGCTACGTCATAGATGACCTGCGGCAACTCGCGCGCGAGGCTAACGGTAAGCGCGTTAGTATTCATTGGCTTCCAGACACTAAGCATCAGTCCCCCTTGCCACAACGGGTACTCAAAAGCATTGACAACCACAAAGCTTGGCTCCCAAAGCATGTCCTTAACTCCGGCGCAAATATCGAGGCAATCCGGGAGTTCAGGACAGACATCTTTCTCAAGCCCAGCAAACAGATTGCAGTCGAAGCGTACCTGCTAGATCACAGAGGCAAGGAGCACGTTTGCAGCGTCTCATTTTAGCGCCGCACGCGGTATAGCTGTGTTCACATACCACTTACATGACTGACAACTCCCCACCCGCGCAGGTCACGCTCTATGTCGTACCGGGCTGTCCATTATGCGCAGATGCGCGTGCGTGGTTGGCGCGACACGAGATCAATTACATCGAGCGCGATGCGGCGCGCGACTTCGGTGCTTTGCGTGCGATGTATCGTTTAACGAGACAGCGCCTCGTGCCCGTCTTCGAGTTTCGCGGCCGCGCGTTGGTCAGACCGACGGAGGCGGAGCTGTTGGCGTTTCTCATCTAAAGTGCGAAACCAGTGCGCGGACATGTTAGGATAGTCGCGTTGGCAGCGAGGTTAGACATGAGCGAAGCGATTCTGGAACAGCCCATCGCGACAGATTTAGTCGTCCTGCATCTGCGCCCCGCCCTCGAAATGACGGACGAGCAGTTCTTCCTGCTCTGTCAGCAGAACCGCGACTTGCGCCTCGAACGCACTGCCCAAGGAGACCTCATCGTTATGCCGCCCACTGGCTGGACAACCGGCAGTCGCAATGCTGAGATCACGCGGCAATTTGTTAACTGGGCTAAAGCAGATGGTATGGGCGTCGCCACCGATTCATCAACCGGTTTTACACTCCCGAACGGCGCGGATCGCGCGCCCGATGCGGCGTGGGTGCGGCGTGAGCGACTGGCCGCGTTGACCCACGAACAGAAGGAAAAGTTTTTGCCCTTCTGCCCGGACTTCGTCATCGAACTGCGCTCACCGACGGATAAGCTAGCCACAGTGCAAGCGAAAATGGCCGAGTACATCGCTAACGGCGCGGAGTTGGGCTGGCTGCTCGATCCCGAAACGCGGCGCGTCTATGTCTATCGCACCGACACGAGCGTGGAGGTTGTGGAGCAAGCCGAAGCGATTTCCGGCGCGCCGCTACTGGCCGGTTTCACGCTCGATCTACGCGAAATCTGGCAGCCGAACATTTGATCCGCCTGCGTCCGTGCGAATGCACCGTCTCGACCCAGCCACTATTTGACCTATGCGTTTCTCTCGCGCACAACTCGTGGGCGCGCTCGCGCTGCTCGCCGTTATCTGGCTGGTCATTATTCTGCGCCTCGTCCTCGCGCGTCCGTGATTAAGCAAACACACGCACAACGGCCCGTCATCGCCGTTATGGGGCCGACCGCGTCGGGCAAGAGCGCACTCGGCATCGCGCTTGCACTGCGTTTTGGCGGCGAGATAATCAACTGCGACTCGGTGCAGGTCTATCGTGAGATCGAGATCGCGACCGCGAAAGTTCCACTGCACGAGCGACAGGGCGTGCCACATCATCTGCTCGATTTCGTTGCGCCTCAGATCAACTACACGGCCGGCGCGTGGGCCGCTGCCGCGCTCGCCACGATTAATGAGATCGAAGCGCGCGGCCAGTTGCCGCTCTTGGTTGGCGGCACGGGTTTTTACCTGCGCGCCCTACGCGAGCCGTTCTTTCCGAGTCCGCCGACGGATGCGCGTCTGCGTGCGCGGCTGACTGAACTGCGGGAAGCGCGCGGACCCGAACATCTGCACAACCTGCTGTGCCGGCTCGATCCCGAATCGGCCGCGAGACTCTATCCCCGCGATTGGACGCGCGTGCAGCGTGCGCTCGAAGTGCGTCTGCAAACCGGTCGCAGTATCTCCGCGCAACAACCAGCACGCCCAGCGCCGCCCGCCGTCGCCGCGCGCATACGCGTCTGCGCATTGAACCCGCCGCGCGCTGAACTATACCGGCGCATCAACGAGCGCACCGAGGCGCACTTCCGCGCGGGCTTGGTTGCAGAGGTGCAGCGACTGCTGACAGCGGGTGTGCCGGCTGAATCGAGCGCGCTCGGCGCGCACGGTTACCGCCGCGTCGTCGAGCATCTGCGCGGCGAGCGCGATCTCGTCAGCGCTATCGAACAGACGAAGTTGGACGTGCGGCATTACGCCAAGCGGCAGTTGACTTGGTTTCGTCGTGAGCCGGGGGTTACATGGCTCGCGGGTTTCGGCGACGAATCAGAGGTGCAGACACAAGCCGGCGAATTGCTCGCACAGCTAATAACGTGATCCGTGTGGCTTCAGCAGGTACAAGTCTTCGCGCGCAACACACTGTTGCGCAGCCTTTACTCTTCCCCTTTTATCCCGCCTGTTGTAAGCTGACGCCAATCATTACATCAAACAGGGCGGTAACCTGCGGTGGACACGAGACCTGCTCCCCAGAACATCCAAGATGCTTTTCTCAACACCGTGCGGCGCGAGCGCGACACGGTGACGATCTATCTGATGAACGGCGCGAAACTGACGGGGCGCATCAAGAGTTTCGATAAGTTCTCCGTCCTGTTGGAGTCGGGCACACAGGAACAGTTAATCTTCAAACACGCAATCTCGACCATTCAACATGCCCGCCGGCTGAGCGGTGAACTGCGCGCCGGACAGACGAGCGGCGAGCCAACCGGCGGACAACCGCCCGACGGTGCGCCCCAATCTTGAGCCGCTCGGATTCCGCGGCCAGACAAATTCAACGATCCCACGGAGTCTCTCTTGACCGTTGCATTCATCACCTTTGAAGGCATTGACGGGAGCGGCAAGTCCACGCAATTGCGTATGCTGGCCAGCGTCCTGCGGCTACGCGGGCGCGATGTGGTCGTGACGCGCGAACCGGGTGGGACGCCGCTGGGCACGCGCCTGCGCGCTGCTTTGCTCGACACGGAAGAACAGGTTGATCCGCTCGCGGAGTTGTTGCTCTACGCAGCCGACCGCGCGCAGCACGTGCGCCAACTCGTGCGCCCCGCGCTGGCCACCGATCACATCGTGCTATCGGATCGTTATGCGGATGCAACGGTCGCCTATCAAGGCGCAGGGCGCGGCTTCCCGCCTGCGTTGATAGATGAAGTGGTGGTGTTGGCGACCGGCGGGCTGATGCCTGATCTGACGCTCATCTTCGATCTCCCCGTCGCCGAGAGCCGCGCCCGCGACAAACGGCGCACAGCTAATGGCGACACTAACGACCGGCTCGACGCCGAGACCGACGACTTCCGCACCCGCGTCCGCGCTGCTTATCTACAAATCGCCGCCGCCGAGCCTGAGCGCGTCCGCGTCATTGACGCCAGCCGCTCCGTCGAAGAGACGCACGCATGCGTGCTGGAGATCGTGCTGCCGTTGATAGAGGTCAGAGGTCAGAGGTCAGAGGTCAGTCCGGAATCTGGCTCTAAAGCTTAAGCTGCAACTCGGAACACAGACTTTGAATTTTACTAACCTCTGACCTCTGACCTCTACTCTTATGTTTGATCGCATCATCGGCAACGAACGCGCGCGGGAACTGCTGCGCCGCATGCTGACACAACGACGTGTGCCGGGCGCGCTGCTCTTTGCGGGTGAAGCGGGCGTGGGCAAAATGCTGTTTGCCGTCGAATTGGCCAAGGCGTTGAATTGCCTTGCGCCGCGCGGAGTTGAAGCTTGCGATCAATGTTCGTCGTGCCAGCGCATCCCGCGTTTCGCCCCCGCGCCCACAAGTAAAGACGATCTCGGCAAACACATTTCGTGGAGCGAGCATAGAGATGTGGCCTTGGTCAGAGTGGAGAAAGCCGTGATCACCGTGACGCAGGCGCGCGAGGTGGAGCGCGAGACCAATTTCCGGCCGAACGAAGGGCGGGCGCGCGTCTTCATCGTTGCAGAGGCTGACAAACTGAATGACCAGGCCAGTAACGCGCTATTGAAGACGTTGGAAGAGATGCCGCCGGCCGCGCATCTCATCCTGTTAACCGCACGCCCCGCCAGTTTGTTGCCCACGATCCGTTCACGTTGTCAGGTGGTGCGCTTCGCGCCGCTCAAGGCCGCCGAGATCGAAACTCATCTAGTGCAGCATAAAATTCGCGCCGGCGAAGAAGCGCGGTTGACGGCGCAACTCGCGCAAGGTCGTCTGGGTCGCGCGCTCGCGCTCAATCTCGCCGACTACCGGCAGCAACGCGACGCAATGATGAAAGTTCTCGATGCGCTCATCACGCGCCCAGACCGCGTGCAACTGCTCCGCGCCAGCGAAGAGTTGGGCGACGCCAAACGCAAAGACGACTACGAGCCAAGCCTCGACGCGCTGGCCCTGCTCATCCACGACGCCTGGCGACTCGCGCTCGATCCGCACGCACAGATTGTTAACGAAGACTTGCGCGAACGTCTGACGAAACTAAGCGTAGGACTAACGAATCGCCGCTTCGCCAAATGGCTTGCACAAATTGAAGAACTGCGCGGACAGCTAGTCGTCAACATCAACCGCCGCGTCGCCACCGATGCGTTGTTGCTCTCAATGGCCGCCGTGACCGCGCGCTGACGAATGCCGTTGCGACCGCTCGCCCACTCTTAATCAGCCAGACGATCTCACTGCCCCACCCCGAACCGCAGTCGATACTCTATCGAATTCATAAACCCGTTAACCATAGTACGGAAATCTGTCGGGTGAGTCGTCAGATAATTAAGCCAAGCGTTGTAGCCGCTGGTATCGGGCGTGCGTCGCAGGTAGCCATAATACTGCATGGCGACGAACGCCCGGTTGAACTCAGCCGCGCCGACTTGATCGCTATCGGCAATGGCGCGCAAAACCTGTGCGCGCGTTAGCGTGCCCGCATCCAGCCGGCTCGTTAGATCGGTGCTGGTCAACGTCACTTTGTTCGTCCCGTCCGGCTGCGCTGGATCAGGCGTTGTGATCGAGGTCAACTGGTAGCGGCTCATGAGCGCCGTGACGTAAGCCGCGTTCGCCTGTGCGCTGTAAGCAGCGGTGAACTCCTGCCGTTGGGCGAAAGCGTTGGTGAAGTTCGCCTTCTTTGTAAAGACCTCCTGCGGGGTCGTGCCCGTCACGCCGGCCATGTCCGGCGCAATCTCTGTGTAAGCCGGCAGCCGGTTGAACGCCAATTTGTAGAAGCGATAGACGAAGAAGCCCTTGAGTTGGAACTCCGGCGAGCCGAAGAACGACGCCGACACGTTGATGCGGTCACAGCCCGCACTCGGACTCTGCGGATCGAGGTTGTCCACATTCGGACAGCGATTCAACACCCCGCTCCACGGCTCGCCCGCTTCCGGCTCTCTGGAAAGGAAGTCCAGATATTGCTGGCGGACGAAGAACGGCGTCGTGAAGATCGGGTTGGGCTGCCCTGCTGCGTCGTTGTCAATAATCATGACGGTTGCCGTTGCCTGCGCGCCGAGCAGCGCGCCGGCCGGGTTGCGCAACAGTACGTTGAAAATCTCTGTCCCCTCGACGTGCGCGTCATTAATGATCGAGACGGTGATCTCCTTTTGCGTCTCGCCGGGGGCGAAGGTGAGCGTGCCATTTTTGGTCGCGTAATCGCAGCGCGCGAAAGCGACGCCCGGCATGGTCGTCGTGTCGTCGCAGCGGACGGCGGCCGGATCGTCCACCGTCGTGTAGTCAACGGTCGTCGTGCCGGTCGCATCGCCTGCGCGGGTGACAAAGGCGGAAGCGGTCACACTGCTCTCGCCGACGTTGTAGCTGGCGGCGCTGAACTGTACGGTGCTGCCGCCGGCAGACACTTGCGCGCACGGCGAGAATTTAGAACTGGTGAAGTTCGCGTCTGTGGCAATGGCGGTCACGAATTGGCCGACTGCGAGCGGCGTCGAGAGGATAATGGTAAAGCTTGCGCTGCCCGTGCCGATGGTGGTGATGCTGGACGAGCCGACGAGGGACTGATTCGCATTATCACAGGTGGGATTTGAAGTGCCGGGGTTGGTGAAGAGGTGGAGGGTATAGCTGGTATTGGGCGTGCCGGTGAAGTTGCCTTGAATGGTCGTGCTGTTGGCGTTGGTGCTGGCGGAATTTATGACCGGGCCGTTTTGCGCGATGTTGATGGGCGAGGTCACCAGATCGAAACTGGTGCTGCCGTATTGCGGCAGTAAGAGCCGGTCGCTGCCGATTGAGTTGAGACCGTTGATGCGTGTGAATGTGCCGGTGTGCGCGCCGTAGGTCATAATCGTGAAGGTGCTGCCGGCTTGGGGCGCAAAGCCGTTCGACTGAACGGAGGCGTTGCCGATTGGAAGTTGGAAGCCCAAATGAACATCGAGACGGCCGCCGAGCGTGGCATTATTATTCTCTTTAAGCTGGTCATACTGCGCGCCAGGACTCGTGCCATTGATGTCAACATCCAGCACGCCGTTGCCGGATTGAGTATAGTTGCCGAAGGTGATGTTGATCGTGCCGGTTTGGCCGACGCCGCCGGGGGTGAGAATGCTGCCTGAGTTATTAACCCCACCGGGGCTGATGATCGTAAATTGCGAGCCTGTAGATACCGACCCGCCCAGCCAATCAACGGGAACGTTGTTGTTAGATTCCATGCCCGTGTTATCGCTACAAAATAAAGCCCCGTCACGTAAGGTGTAGCCCCTAAAGACCCGTATATAGCCATTCCGCAGATTCAGCCGGCCGCTCGTTTGAATAAAGCGCGGCGCAATGTATTTATAGGGAGCGGTGCTGTTGTTATCTAAGTTGAACGTCCCGAAGTTGTTGACTGTCGAGGGCGCGCCGGTTTCCTGATCGATGCCGGCATTGTTGGCTGATGAGTAGTTAAAGACACCGTAATTATTCAAGGTCGAGCCTTGATTCATGATCAGCCTGTTGAGCGCGTCGAAGTTTATCGTCCCGTAATTGTCTATTGTTGAATCTGAGATGGTTTTCAGGTTCGAGCCGGTCCAATTGAAGACTGCATCCGTGTCACCAAAAATTTTAAGTCCATTTAGGGCGGCCAGACCATTCCACCTTAACATTACTTTGATGTGGATGGGGCCCGGGCCGGTCATAGTGTTGCCGTTACCATCTAAGTCGAAGTTATCAGCCTCCACGTCCGCGTTGACTTTGATCGTGCCGCTCCCCGTCCCGCGATGAGTCCCGGCCCCATTCAGCACCGCGCCTGTGTTCAAGTCCACGTCGCTTTGATAGTTGATGGTTGTGCCGGCGGCGGCTGTGAAGGTCTTGCTGCCCGTCACTTTACTCGTGAAAGTCAACGAGCCTTGTTGCGTTTCGACCTTGCCTT
>JANMAD010000530.1:0-1561 GCA_031359515.1 Acidobacteriota bacterium
TGCAACGGCGCGCACGGATAATTGACATCGCCTCCACCCGTGCGCCGCGCATCACGTTCGACGCCGACGGGCTGACCCGCACCGAGCGTGCCGCCGACGGCCACACGGTGCGCACACGCGCCGCGCTCACCGGCGACAGTCTCTCGATCAGTTCGCGCGGCAGCGCCGAAGACGAGTTCGCTGTCACCTTCGAGCCGGTCGAGGGGGGGCAGCGGCTGCGCGTCACGCGGCGCATCTACGACGCGCAACTCAAGCAACCCGTCGTCGTCGTGAGCATGTTCGACAAGACCGCCGAGTTGGCGCGCTTCGACATCTACGGGCAACCGGAAGCCGCCAGCACGGGCGCACGCAACACGGGCCGCAATGCGCCGCGTAACTCGCCGCCGGCGACGGCCGACAACCGCACATCGCAGCCGACGCCGCCGGTGCTGCGCCCGCGTACGCCTCCGTCCGCGCCGCCGACTAACACGAACACCGTGTTCACCATCGGGCGCAACACACAGTTCGTCGCCGTCTTAGACGACGATCTCAGCACCGCACGCACGCGCGTGGGCGACCCGTTCACGATGACGGTGCGTGAACCGGCGCAGTTTGCGGGCGCAACCATTACAGGCACAATCGCGCGCGTCGAACGGGGCGGGCGCATCAACGGCCGCGCCGAGTTGGCGTTCAACTTCGAGCGCATACGTCTGACCGACGGGCGCACGGATGACTTCAACGGCGTCGTCGAAGCCGTGCAGCCGGTGGGCGGCGAAGAGGTGCGCGTCGATTCGGAAGGCGGTGGCGAAGTGCAGGAGCGCAACAGTCAGAGCAATCGCACGGTAGAGCGCGCGGCGATTGGCGCGGCGGTCGGCGCGATCATCGGCGCGATTGCGCAAGGCGGCAAGGGCGCGGTCATCGGCGCAGCCATCGGCGCGGGCGCGGGCGCAGGCTCGGTCTACATCCAAGGCCGCGACGACCTTGAACTGCCACGCGGCTCGGAGATCACGCTGCGTGCCAACCCGAACGGCTAATGCGCCCCACAACCGACAACCTCAAGCGCGGGACGGTGCGACGACGGCGCGGCTCATTGTCACATCGTTCCGCGCTTTCGCTTTTACGCAGCCAGCCGCACAGCTTTCGTGTAGAATGCGCGACACGGAGGACTCACCACTTATGACGAACGAAGAGATACAACGCACGATGGAATTCATCCTCACCCAACAGGCGCAGTTTGCGGCCAACATGCAACAGCTTCAAGAGGGGCAGAAAGAACTCCAACAGGCGCAGGCACGAACGGAACAACTCGTGACGCACTTAACCAATGTGCTGCGCGAAGTGGTAGATGAGCAGGCGCGTATGAGCGAACGGCATGTAGCATCGCAGGTATATACTGAGGAACGGCTAGCGGCGTTGCGAGCACATACTGACGAGCGATTCGCAGAGTTAGCTGACTCGCAGGCGCATACCGAGCAAAAGCTGAATGCGCTGATTGACATCGTGCGCGAGGGGCGCAACGGGAAGAGCTGAAGCGCGGCGGGCGGCTGCTTCGTCGGGCTGTGCGGCGCGGTTGCCGTTGATG
>JANMAD010000549.1:0-9064 GCA_031359515.1 Acidobacteriota bacterium
GCTCATCTCGATCATGTACCACATGAACAGCTAGCGGCTGCGCGCCGGGTCGAAGCTCCGTCTGGTCAACGACGGCGAAGAGCGGATCGCCGCGACGGTAGCCGCGCCGCCGCCCACGCCGCAGAACATCACTGACGAAGACATCCTGCATGCCCTGCGCTCCCTGCCGGCACAATTTCAGGAGGTCGTCATTTTGTCCGACGTGGAGGACATGGCTTACAAAGAGATTTCCGAAACGCTCGGCGTCCCCATCGGGACGGTCATGTCGCGTCTGCACCGCGGGCGCAAACTACTGCGCGCGGAACTGGCGGCATGCGCGGACGCGCACGGCATCGGGCGAGAGCGCGACGAAAGGGGCAAGCAGGCGTTACCTTTTTCAGCAGGATGAGCGAGGAGCAAGAAAGCACCATGCAGTGCAGTGAATTTTATGACATCGCCGACTCGTACCTCGGCGACGAGTTACTGGTCGAGACCAACCACGAAGTGCTCCAGCACCTCGAAGGTTGCGCCGCCTGCCGGCGCGAGATCGCCGCCCGGCGTGCGGTGCGCGCCCGGCTGCGCGACGCCTTCTCCGGCGACGCCGCGCTTAGCCCGCGAACTGAATTCGCGGAGCGGCTGCGCGCCGATCTGCGCGCGAAGGCGCTCGGTCAGGCGAAGCCGCGTTCACTCTTCGGGCGCGTCGGCGGATGGCCGGTTGCCGTCGCCGCTTCGCTGCTCGTCGCCTTCGGGGTCAGTCTCTTCGCGCTGCAACAGCGCCGCACTTCATCGCCAACGCCCGCCGAAGTGGCCGCGACCGGAGGGCACACCCACGCTACAGTGACGGAGAATGGTGGGCGAGAGGCGCAGCCGCAGCATCAAGGGTCGCCGGTCGTGCGCCCGGCCAGTTTCGATTTGAGTGAGGTCGCCGCCGGAGACCACCGCGACTGCGCTATCAAGTTCCGCCTCGCGGAACGCCCGATTGACTTGGAAGAGGCGGGGCGCAAGTATGACCAAGCGTTTACCGATCTGGCGCGCGTCGTTAAAACTCAAAGCGAAGATTTGACCGGGCAGTTTGAACTGATCGAAGCGCACTCCTGCGTGTTCAAAGGCCAACGCTTCGCCCACGTCGTGCTCAAACATCGCGGGCACATCGTCTCCCTCCTCGTCGCCGGGCGCGAGCAGGATGAGACGGCGGCGAAGTACGCGGGGCAGGCTGCTGCGCCGACAGACGCCGCGGGGCGACAGGTCATCGCCTGTTCGCACAGCGAAGGATTTCAGGTCTCTTGCTTCGAGACCGCGCGCCACGTCGTCTTCGTCGTATCGGACTTGAGCGAGACCGAAAATTTGGCCGTCGCGCGCGCCTTCGCACCCTCCCTTCAGGAACACATCACCCGCGCCGAGAATGCCGCCTGAGGACGACCTCATACCGACATTCAGTCAGGGTTAGGCGGCAGCCATCAAATCGGGTGTGCGGCACCCGCAAGGCAGGACGGGTTTTGCCGGGATCGATTAGCGGGGACAAGCAGGGGCACTCAATGGCCCCTCAAACCGCGCTGGATTTTGAAACCCGCGATTTTGTTAAGCAAGTTGCGTTATTTTGCGAGCCGCCCTACTCTTACCTGCGGAGTTATTACCCACAAGCACTTAGCGGCAATCATAAAGGTTGCCGCTTTTGCTTTTCCGGTTACTTTTCCAGTTTCCATTGCGATTCCCGTTTTGCCTATATGCTAAAATGCGGCTAATTCAAGAGCCGCGAGAGATGCCGTTAGGTGATCCAATTCATCCCGTGTGCTTAAAATCGCGCGGGCGATGGTGTCCAAAGTTTCAAAATCTGGTGATTCGCAATCACAGGCCGAACGCAAGGCGAGCGCAAGATGACGGTTGAAAGTTGCGATTATCGCCTCCAGCGTGTTCGCTTCTATATGCCGCGCACACCAAGAAGTGGATTTTCACCCTGGCAGCGCATAGAGCCTTCCATTGCTCCAACTGTACCCGAACTTCTCCAAGAAGCTGACCGTGTGCTGTTTGGCTGTCTGGTAATACTCATTGATCGCTTTCCTCAAGTCGGCCATCGTCTCATGCCAGTGATGATGTGCGACTTCTTCCTTCAACGCCTTCCACGTCGCTTCCTTCGGGTTCTCTTCCGGCTCGTAGGCCGGGAAGTGGATGACGCTCAACGTTGATGGACGCGCCCACACCGAGCGGCGCGGCAAGGGTAATAACGCCAGCCGAGACCGTCGAGTTGAAGCCGCCGCCGTTGGCCTGCGTGGCCGGCGCTTCGAGCATCAACCCGCTGAAGTCTGACGAGGCGAGCACGCGCAAGTCTGCGCTGACAGCCGGCGCGGTTTGCGTCGTGATGTCCACGATGCGGAAGCGCAGGCGTGACACCGGCGCGCCCGTCGTGTTGATGAACTTGCGCCGGATGGCGCGCGTGCCTAACGCGCCGTTGGTAACAGCAGTCGTGCCGCACTCGCGGGCGCAGGCAGTCGGGAGCGCAGGGTTAGTTGCTGTGCCGGTGCAACCCGGATCGATGGGCGTCGCCTTGACCGTGGCATTGCGCTGGACGGGGCTGTTCAAGCTCTCCGGCCCCGGCGCGCCAAGCCGCGCGCCTAAGCCGCAGTCAAACGCCGTCAACGCTCGCGAAGATGAAGTCGGCGGCATTGTCGCCAGTGTCTTGCGGCAGATCCGTCGTCAGCTTGCGCTGAACCCTGTGCTGCACGGCAGGCGAAGAGGACAACTGCGTGAAGCCCGCGCTTTCTTTGTAGAGAGCGTTGGCTTCGGTCGTCCGCGCTCTTTCCCCGAAACGCCCGCACTCAGGCGCAGCACCGGGTCGCCTAACTACGGCTGAGCTACTAAATTAAATCCCGCCTTGCAGCTATCGCCTTGCATCCAGAGCGCTTATTAGTGCATCATAGCTAGCGGTTACTCCTTCTCTCGCGCATCAACGGTGATGCGCCCCGCGCCTCGAAATTGGCGGCGGCGTTTTGGATGGTTCGAGAGCAGGCAGATGTCAACAATAGAAGCCGCTCGTTAGAGCATCCGAACGCGAACCTTCGCTGTCAACCGTTACGCCGAAGCTCACTTCGATTGGAACCGCTTCTTTTTCCTCCTACGGAGGAGAGGTACAAGTACAGTTATGTCTATGAAACTTTATGTCGGGAACTTGTCGTTCCAGACTTCCAGCGAAGACTTGCAGCGTTTGTTCGCGCAGGCGGGCACGGTCGAATCGGCGTCGGTGGTGGAAGATCGCGAAACGGGCCGCTCACGCGGTTTCGGCTTCGTCGAAATGGCGACTGCGGAAGAAGGCCAGAAGGCCATCGAGCAGTTCAACGGCAAGGACTTCAACGGCCGTAATCTCAACGTCAACGAAGCGCGCCCGCGCGAAGATCGCGGTGGTCGCGGCGGCGGTGGCGGCTACGGCGGCAATCGTGGCGGTGGCGGCGGTGGCCGTGGCGGCTACGGTGGCGGCGGCGGCAATCGTGGCGGCGGTGGCGGCTACGGTGGTGGTGGCGGCGGCGACCGCGAACCGCGTTGGTAACTTCCGTCTCGTCGCGACGGTGACACTTCAATGTTAAGCGCCTCCGACGATCACAAACGCCGCCGGAGGCGCTTCACTTTTTTTCAGTTCGCTGTGCGCGCGGTGAGGAACACCGCAGCAGCACGCTTAAAGGCTCTACATGAATTTTTCTGAATTGGGATTGCATCCCGCGCTCGCGAGCGCGTGCAAATCCCTCGGCTACACAGACCCCACCCCCATCCAGCTTAAGGCTATTCCCATCGTGCTCGGGGGGCACGATCTCATTGGCTGCGCCGAGACCGGCACAGGCAAAACGGCCGCGTTCCTGCTGCCCATGCTGCATAGCATGATGCAGACGACGCGCCCCGGCATACGCGCCCTCGTCCTCGCGCCGACGCGCGAACTGGCGACGCAGATCGAAGCCAGCTATCGCTCGCTCGCACCGCCGAAGAGTCCGCGCATCGTCACCTTGATCGGCGGCGCAGGCATGGCCCAACAGACGGCTGCGCTCCGGCGCGGCGTTGGCATTGTCATCGCCACACCGGGCCGCATGCTCGATCACGTCGAGCGCGGCGCGTTGGATTTCTCTTATCTGGAGACGCTCGTCTTAGACGAAGCCGACCGCATGCTCGACATGGGGTTCTGGCCCGCGATCAAGCGCGTGCTGGCGTTGTTGCCGAAGAAGCGGCAGACGCTATTGTTCTCCGCGACGATGTCGCCGGAGATCGAACAACTCGCGCGCACGACGATGAAGCAACCGCAGATGGTTGAAGTCAACGTGCGTGGCCAGGCGGCCATGAACGTCGAACAGACCGCCTATCCGGTGGCGACGGAATCGAAGACGGCGCTCCTGCTCGACTTACTCGAACGCGAACGCTTCGAGCGCGTGCTCGTCTTTACGCGCACGCGGCGCGGGGCTGAACGCCTCTCGCACATCCTCGAAGCGCGCGAGCATCAGGTCAACCGCATTCACGCCGACCGCACGCAGCCGCAGCGCGAGGCTGCCTTGCGCGGGTTCAAACACGGGCACACGCGCGTACTCGTCGCCACGGACATCGCCGCGCGCGGCATAGACGTGGATTCGATTTCGCACGTCATCAACTTCGACGTGCCCGCCGCGCCGGAAGACTACGTGCATCGCATCGGCCGCACGGGCCGCGCCGGCAACATGGGCCGCGCGATCACGCTCGTTACGCCGGTTGACGAGTTATCGCTGCGCGCCATTGAGCGCATGACCGGGCAGCCGATTGAGCGCATCGTGCTGCCGGCCTTCGGCGGCGTCAAAACGGCCGCGCCGAAGTCGTTTGCGACGGCCGCACGCGGGCGCACGAGCAGCAGCAGCGTCGGTCGGCGTTCATTCCGGCCGCGCCGCGGCCGGTAAGCAAGGGGTCGCTGATTTGTCGGCCGGCATGCGCGCCCGCCGGCTCGTTTTACCATTCTGATAAAGGAGACCAGCTTGGCTAAAGAGGATTTAATTCCGGCTGAAGGTGTCGTGGTGGACAAACTGCCCAATGCCTTGTTCAAGGTACGACTTGAGGGCAGCGAGCACGTAGTGCTGGCTCAGATTTCGGGCAAGATGCGCAAGAACTTTATCCGCATCCTGACCGGCGACCGCGTCAGCGTCGAGCTGTCGCCCTATGATCTGACCAGAGGGCGGATCACTTACAGGTACAAGTAAGAGTCCACCGTTGTGTATCTTGAGGCTGATGGCAGGAGCAATTAACTCTCGCTTGCGGCTTCGGGCGCATGCCGCACGACTCAGCATTAAGGAGATTGTATGGAGAAACCGGTATATGCAGTGGGCGACCGCGTGGAGAAGTTGTGTGCAGTTTGCGGCGTCGAGCGCGGGCATGTCGTGGCATCTGTGACCAAGCGTGGGCAAGTCTCGCGCGTGAGTTGCCCCGTCTGCGGGACACGCAGTTCGTTCAAGAGCGGCGTGCGCTCTTCGGGCACGCGCGCGACAGCGCAGACCGGCGCGCCCTACGATCCGGCCCGGACATACCGCGCCGGGCAGACCATGCTGCACCCGTCGTTCGGCATGGGCGAAGTCACCGCGCTGATCGAACCGCGCAAGATCGATGTGCTTTTTGCAGATCGCTTGCGCAGACTCATCCACGCGCGCGTCTGAGCGTAACAGGCAGCGCGCATCGTACAGGGGCAGCAGTAGTCGCAATGAGGCGCAGGTCGGCACAAACCGTCCCCGCGCCTCCGCTTGTTACGCACCATGCGCACGCGCCGTACAAACTCGCTTTCAACTTGCCCGCGCATTCACGTTGGAGAGATTTTCAGTGAGGCCGTTCGGACTAGCGCCGGCGGCCTTTTAGCTTGCCGGCTGAGGTAATAGTGCCACAGCACGCGCGCGGCCACAGCCCGCCACGGCCGCCATTGCTCGCCGATCTTCATCAATTCATCCGGCGTCGGGCGCGCAGGCAAACGCTTCACACTCTGCGCCGCGAGGACGAGACCGAGATCACCAACCGGCCAAGCGTCCGGCGTGCGCAATGCCATCAACAGATAAACTTCCGCCGTCCACGCGCCGACCCCTTTGAGCTTCATCAACTCCGCCCGCGCTCCTTCTGCGCTTAGCGCGGCGAGCGCGGGCAGGTCAATCTCGCCCGTGCTAACCGCCTCAGCCAAGTATCTAACGTAAGCGGTCTTCTGCCGGCTGAAGCCGATGTGTCTGAGCGTCGCGCCATTGAGCGCGAGAAAATGTGCGGGCGTTAATGGAGCGGTGCGCGCGACTAACTTATCGTAAACCGCTCTGGCGGAAGCAAGCGAGACTTGTTGTTCGAGGATGATCTGCACGAGTGTGGCGAAGCCCGGCTCGCGCGCCCACAACGGCGGCGGGCCGTACCCGGCCACGACGCGCGCCAGATCAGGATCACGCGCCGTCAGATATGCTACACCGCGCGCCAGTGATGCCGCGCTCAGCTTGCGCGGCGCGGCGTCTGCTACGCTGTCGAGTTTCTTCATAAAGTTTGCGCACGGATTTATGTTGGCGGAATGATTAGGGCTGCACTGCTCTGCGCGCCCCGCGCTCACGCAAATTGCTATCCAACAAACATACTCGCTTCCAACTGCTGCCACTCGGTAGTGGCTAACGCGATCCGTAACCAATAAGTGTAAGCACCCGGCCGCGCAAGCAACTCGCGACGCAACTCCGGCATGCTCAGCCAACGCCAGTCTTCAACCTCCGCCGCGTCCGGCGCGGGCACGCCGTCAAACGCGCCGATGAAGACGTGATCGTACTCATGCTCGACGAGTTGGCCGGCCAACTCGGCCCGGTAAAGAAACCCGAACGCCGCGCGCAACTCACAATCGAAATTCATCTCTTCGCGTAAACGCCGCTGCGCCGCCGCTGCTGTCGCTTCGCCGGGGCGCGGATGACCGCAGCAGGTGTTCGACCAGAGACCGCCCGAATGATATTTCGTCCGCGCACGCTGCTGTAACAGCAGCCGCTTGTCCGCGTCGAAGACGAAGATCGAGAACGCGCGATGCAGCGCGCCCGCGCGATGCGCTTGCAGTTTCTCACTACTGCCCAGTTCCCGGTCGCGCTCGTCCACAAGAATCACCTGTTCCAACATCACGTCAACCCCTCAATCGCCCTTCTGCCGCGCCTGTCTTAGCCCTTTGCGCCGATAGCGCACTTGAACGATTTACGCGATCACGCTTGATTTGTCAAACCACTCTTCCGCTGCTTTTTCGCAAGAATAGTATATCTTTGCACGATTTGCACGAATTTTGATTGCCATATCCGGCAACTTCCGTTAGACTACGCCCCGCTTTTACACTTATTCAGATCAGCGAACCGAAGCAACACGATTGTGCGCAGCAAATTGCTCACGAGTAAAGAGGCGGCGCGGCTGCTCGGCGTCAGCGAGGCATCCGTCAAGCGTTGGGCGGACGGCGGGTTGCTGGCGCAGCAGAAGACCGCTGGCGGCCACCGTCGGTTTCGGCCCGAAGATGTGGCCGCCTTTCGGCGCGCAGGCCTACAACCAACGGCGCAGCATGCGCGCCAGCCCGCGTCGCCACGCGTCGCCGCCTTGCCCACGCGCGGCGCGGGCAGCGAGCGTGCGCTGGCGGCTGCGATGTATGAGACGCTGGTGGCTGGGCGAGTTGAGGAGGCTGCCGCGCTCTTAGTCAATCTCTATCTACGCGGGCGCAGCGTCGCCGCGCTGGCGGATAAGATTTTGTGCCCGCCGCTCGTCAGGGTGGGCGAGCTATGGCAACAGGGTAAACTGTCAGTCGCGGAGGAGCACGTCGCGGCGCGCACTGCTATGCTCGCGCTGCAAACGTTGCGTGGGGCGTTGGCGACGCCCGTTGTCGAACATGGACTGCCGGCGCTCTGTTGCAGCAGCGAAGACGACTTCCACGAGTTGCCTGTCCATATCGCGGCGTTGACGCTCGAAGCGAACGGTTGGGAGGTAGTAAACTTGGGCGCATGCACGCCGTTCTACGCGCTCGCTGAAGCAGTCGGTCGCTTCAACCCGCGCCTCGTGTGCATCGCCTCGACCATTCTCAACGGCCTCGACCGCGCGGCGCGTGAATATGAAGCCTTGCGCAAAGCGGCGCAACGTGTAGGCGCGGCGATTGTGCTGGGCGGCACAGGCTTCGCCGCCGCCGACGTGCGCCGCCGCTTCCCCGCAGAGTTGCACGCAGACAGTTTCCAACAGCTTGAATCGTTTGCGGCAACACGCGTGACGACGATAGCGCGTGCGCAGGCACGTTGATTCATTCGTACAAGCAGACGCGCGGGCATTACGTTTTGCTCAGGTGGGAGAAGCAATGGATACGACACGCACGGAAGAAGTCTGGGGCGTCGCGGCATGGGCGGCGCTGGAACGACGCACGCGCGAGCGCGCATTGCGGGCGCGGACGGAAGTGGCTGCGTGGCGTGTCATCGCGCGGCAAGCACGTGTTGTGATGCGCACCTACACGACGAGTTTCTTCATCGTCAGTCGTTTCCTGCCCGCCGCTAAGCGCGCCGAAGTCGAGATGATCTATGCCGCCGTGCGCTACCCGGACGAGATCGTGGATACGTTCCCGCTCGCCGCGCCGGAGCGTCTGCGCCTGTTGGACGAATGGGAGAAATGCTACGAGGTGGGGCTGGTCGCCGAATCAATCGCCGAGGCGCTGCGCTTCGGCGTGCCGCCCTTTCTCGCCGGCTTCACGAAAGTCGTGCGCGAGCGCGGCATCCCGACGGAGTTTTACCGTTCGTTCCTCGACGCTATGCGACTGGACGTGCGCCCGTGCCCTTTCGAGACAATGGATGACCTGATTGAAAATTATATCTACGGCAGCGCGGTCGTCGTCGGCTATTTTCTGACGCACGTCTATGGCGCGCAGACGCCGGCCCATTTCGGGCGCGCACTCATGAGCGCGCACGACCTCGGCATCGCGCTGCAACTGACCAACTTTCTGCGCGACGTAAGCGAAGATCAAAAACGCGGGCGCGTCTATCTGCCTATGGACATGTTGCGCGCGGAAGGAATTGATGAGTTAGATATAAACGATGAAGGCCAACACGCCGCGCTCGCTCGCGTGCAACGGCAACTCGCGGCCGTTGCG
>JANMAD010000580.1:0-5059 GCA_031359515.1 Acidobacteriota bacterium
TCGCCACCGGCGCGGAGATTTATCAGAAGGCGTAAGGCGCGCCGTATAGGTTCGGAAGAGGAAATGGCCAGTGCCTAGCTGGCCACTTCCCCCTTACCTACAAGCGGCACTAGCGGGTAAGATGTGGCTGGCAAGGAGAAGCTAAGCCAATGGAAATAACGCTAGAGTTAGATGAAGATGTGCTTGCCGCGTTGCGCCGCTCGCCCGCCGAGTTTGCGCGCGAGTTGCGCTTGGCGGCGGCGATTCACTGGTACGAGCGTGGCGACATCTCACAGGAGAAGGCGGCGGCCATCGCCGGACTGGATCGCACAGATTTTTTGCTCGCCCTGGCCCGCGAAGGGGCAGACGCCTTCGTCGTAGATTTCGCCGATTTGGCAAAGGAACTTCAACGTGGCTGAGCGCCCTGCGGTCAACGCCTCACCGCTTATTTTCCTCGCCCGCGCCGGATGGCTTGATCTGCTGCAACTGCTCTCTACGGAAGTAATCGTGCCGGAAGCAGTGGCAATGGAGATCGGGCGGCGCGGGCCAGACGACCCGACCGCGCGAGCAATAGCCGACACCGCTTGGCTCATAGTGACGCAGACGCCGCCCGTCCCGCCGCAGGTTCAGGCGTGGGGCTTAGGGCCGGGAGAATCATCCGTACTGGCGTGGGCACACGCACATCCCGGCGCTGAGGCGATTATTGACGACTTGGCGGCGCGCCGCTGTGCCGCAGCCCTCAGCATTCCGGCGCGCGGAACATTGGGTCTGGTGCTCGTCGCGAAGCAACGCGGGCGCATCCCGGCGGCGCGGCCCGTCCTCATGCAACTGACACAAAGCGGAATGTATTTGTCTGACCGCGTGTTGGATCAAGCACTGACATTGGTTGAAGAATGATGATCGATAGCTGAGATATGGGCGCGAAAGATAATCGCAAACACGAAGTTGCGTTTTGTGCGGACGTTTCAAAATGGTCGGATAGACTGTTTGAAAGCGACGCCTCACTGCCCTTTGGCTCATCAGACATAGAAAGCTTTGGGCGTGGTAGCCAGAAGCGACAGGACTTCCGTGTTTACGAACGAAAAGAGCGCGGGGGCAGGATTGCGCTTTGTGGTGAGGTTAAATTGCCGGGCACGGCGCAGGGCCGCTCGCCCTTTGATCCCGCGTTAATGCTAGACGCTTTCGCGAAAGCGACAGCGGAGAACTGCCGTTACTTTTTCACTTGGAATGTAGAGCACTTAGCCCTGTTTGATCGGTCTCTGTGGGATGCCGAGACGATGCACGAAAGGTGCGTCGGGCAGTGGCGGCTTGGGCTTGAACTGAATCAGCCGGGTGAGGTCGCGCACGCTGAAGTCATCGCCAAGATTCGCGACGAATTCCTACCAAAGTTTTACGCTGATTTCGGCGACGTTTGGTTAGGTCGCAAGAAGGACATCGCGCCGCCGCCGCAGGATTTTTACATCGCGGTACTGGAAACACATCTGGCCGGGCCACGCGGGCCGGTGCGTGAACTACGCGATTACCTCGCGTTGCAAGCCAGCAAGAGTCCTGCCTTCGATGCCCAATTACGCGAATGGATGGTGTCCGAGCAGCAATGGAACTTTGATCGTAATGATCCTGTCTCGTGGCGCGAAGTGGTTGAGCGGGCGGCGCGCAGTATGGTTTACGTGCTGAGCAACCGCATCCTGTTTTATCAGGCGGTGCGCTTACGCAATCAGCTACCGGAACTAAAACTGCCGGAACGCACGAAGAAAGACCCGCAGAAGGCGCTCAACTTTCTGCGTGATCGTTTTACAGAGGCGGTGGAAAAGACCGGCGATTACGAGCCTGTCTTTTTCCCCGACGACGATAATGATTGGGCCGCGCTCATAGCTCTATCCGGCGCGAACTCGCTGGAGGCTTGGGATAAGACGATCCACGCGATTGAGAAATTTAATTTCAAGGAAATCCCGACCGACATTCTCGGCGGCGTCTTTCAAAAACTCATTAGCCCGGAAGAGCGGCATAAGTTCGGCCAGCATTACACCGATGAGACGATTGTAGATGTCATTAACGCCTTCTGTATTCGTAAAGCAGAAGCCAATGTGCTCGATCCGGCTTGCGGCAGTGGCAGCTTTCTCGTGCGCGCGTATTACCGTAAGGTGCAACTCGATAAGCGGCTCACCAATCAAGAACTCTTAGCCGGCATCTACGGTTGCGACATCAATCCGTTTCCGGCGCACCTCGCCACCTTAAACTTGGCCGCGCGCAACATCGCCAACGAAGAAAATTATCCGCGCATTGCGCATCGCAATTTCTTTATAGTTGCGCCCGGCAAGTCTTTCTGTGAGTTGCCAACGGCAGCGGCCGCGTATGAAGGGCGGCGTGCGCGCCAGCCGATTGCGCTGCCAGAGCTTGATGCAGTGATCGGCAATCCGCCTTATGTGCGGCAAGAGAACATTCCGAAGGCCGCTGATCTCAAACAGTCGTTGCGCGATCAATCCAAAGAGCATTTGTATGAGTCCGCCGAACGCGCATGGCCCGGCATCGGACTCTCAAGGCAGAGCGACTTGCACCTCTATTTCTGGCCGGTGGCAGCGCAGTTTCTAAATGCTGATGGCTGGTTTGGCTTTCTGGTTTCCTCAAGCTGGCTTGATGCGCGCTATGGGTTTGCGCTGCAACGCTGGGTACTCTCGCATTTCCGTCTGGTGGCGATCATCGAGAGCGTGCATGAGCCGTGGTTCACGGACGCGCGGGTCAAGACGGCGGCGACCATCCTCCAACGTTGTGATAACGAGCGTAAACGCGGCGAGAACCTTGTGCGCTTCGTCCGGCTCAAACGGCCGCTGGCGGAGATTTTAGGCGAGCGCAAGGACGAGCGGCAGAAACAGGAAGCGGCCGAAGAACTACGCGATCTCATTCTCCGGCGTAAGACTGATTACTCAGACGACCGGCTGCGCATCATGCTCAAACGGCAGGCCGACCTGTGGAGCGAAGGGTTGTCGGTAGCACAGATGTTCGCTCGACAAAAGGCGCTTGCGGCGGGTGCGCTGGCAGGTGAAGAGGAGGAGGAAGCAACCGCCCCACCAAACGACAGACGCGCCGCACAAGCGAGCATGCAGGGCGCTGAGTTGGAGACACTGGATTATGGCGGCGGCAAGTGGGGACGTTACTTACGCGCGCCGGATTTCTATTTCCAGATCATGCGCCAGTTCGGCCACCGCTTCACGCGCATGGGTGACGTGGCCACGATCAAACGTGGCATCACAAGCGGATGCGATGCTTTCTTCATGCCGCGCAACGTCTCGGCAGATTTGCTGGCTAAAAATCCGAGTGAAGCGGAGTGGCGCAACTTGCCGCTCATGCGTCGGTGTAAGCGCGCCGAAGTGGAGAGCGGTGCAGTGGTCATTGTGCAATGCGGCGACAAGACCTTGCACCCGATTGAGTCCGAATATGTGCAGCCTGAAGTGCATAGTTTGATGCAAGTGGATCGGCCCGTCGTGACACCGGAGCAGCTTGACCGCGTCGTGCTGTGGCTCGAGCAGTCGCTCAACAAGCTTAAGAAAACTTACGCGCACGACTTCATCGTGTGGGGCAGCAAGCAAACATTCGCTTCCAGCAAATCAAAGAGCGTGCCCGTGCCCGAACGTGAAACCTGCGCCGGCCGTGAGCCGTGGTACGACCTAACAGGCACACGCCCCGGAGTTGGCTTTTGGCCAATGGCGCAACAATACCGGCATATCATACCGGCGAATCCGAATGCACTTATTTGTAATCACAACCTATTCGATCTGCACCCATTGAATCTCGACACGAAAACAAAGCACGCTTTGATGCCTATCCTTAATTCAACGGTTGTTGCTTTCGTCAAACCTTTCTACGGACGCTATGCCGGCACGGAAGGCAACCTCAAGACGGAAGTCGTTGACACCCTGCTTATCGAAATCCCCGATCCGCGCAACGTCACCGAACCCATCTTGCACCGACTGAAAACTGCCTTCTCGTCTATGCAGGGGCGTAAGGTTACGCACCTCGTCGAAGAAGCGTTCCTTGACTGTCACACCGCCGCAGAAGTGCGCGAAGCGGCCAAACTGCCGCTTGGCTTGCCGGTCGAACTGCAACAAGCGGATCGCCGCGAACTCGACGATGCCGTCTTTGAGTTGCTCGGAGTCACGAACGCAAAACGTCGGCAAGAACTCATCGATCAACTCTACCGCGAAGTCGCGCAGCACTACCGCGACATCCGCATCATCGAAGTGCAAAAGATGGAGCAGCGGCGCGGTGGGGGCAGCAGCAAAGTCTCAGCCCTACAACTTGCGCTCAGCGCGTGGGACGAGCTTGAGCCTGATTGGCGCAAGCCGCTTGCCCAATGGCTCGCCGAACAGTCTGCCGGGGCCAAGCTCGTCCATCTCCCTGACGGTGAAGTGCGCTTGCCCGACGCGCAGAATTTTCTCGATGCGACCACCATCTATTTCGGCAAGCAACCGCCGGTCGTTCACGTCTGCGACAATCGCACAGAGGCAGAGCTACTGCTCGCCATCGCCCAAGCCGGTTTACGCGGCCCTGTCTCAATTCCCACGACCGAAAACAAGTGTGCCCGGCTGACCCCATCACTTGCAGAGCGTATTGCTGAAGGTGAGAATAAAATCGAAGAAGTGGCCAAACAATATGCGGGCACGGACAAGCTACGTGCGCAGGTTGTCTCCATCCTGACGCGCTGGTTCATTCAAGGAAAGCCCGAATGATTGTTCCTACTTTTAACCGTGACGCGACTTTTCACGATGCGCGGGTCGCGCCGTGCGCGGCGGGTAGCGCGGCGATGGGGATTTGTAGCTCTGATTGATCAAACTCGCCGTCGCGCAGGCGGCGGCCCCAGTCGCACGTGGCGGCGACGACGGGACGGAGGGTTTCGCCGCGCTGACAGGAAATCTCAAACGGGCGCGGAAAGCCAAAACGCTCTCGGTGCCGGTGCTGCGCTACGCCAAAGAAGTTGCTTAACACGGACGCTTGATATCTGTGCGCATGCTAAAGAGTTCGTCGCCACCGGCGCGGAGATTTACCAAAAGGCGTAAGGCGCGCCGTATTGGCCCGGCGGCGGAAG
>JANMAD010000629.1:0-7942 GCA_031359515.1 Acidobacteriota bacterium
CGTGTCCGCCTCGTAGCGCGGCATGTGGATGGCGATGACGCGCAAACCGGCGGCGGCGCGCGTGTCGCGCCACTCGGCGACGCGCGGCAGATTCTCTTTGCAGATGCCGCAACTGACCGACCAGAAATGCACGAGCGTCGGTTGCCCGACTGCTTCGTGCGCCGCGTGCGCGCCCGTCGCGTTCAACCACTCGGTCGCGCCATCGAGCGCAGGCATCGGCGTCCCGATTCTCATTGGCATAATGTTAACCTCAGTGACAAGCAACGAGTGACGAGTGACGAGCTAAAACAAGTTCTGGCTTGTCACTCGTCACTCAGCACTCGTCACTGCTGTTAGGCCCCGATAGTCTTCTGGCCCGGCTTCCACTCGGCGGCGCAGAGACCGCCAGTCTGCAACGCTTGAATCACGCGCAAAGTCTCTTCGGCCGAACGGCCGACGTTCAGGTCATGCACGACCGCGTAGCGCAAGATGCCTTCCGGGTCAATGACGAACAGCCCGCGCAGCGCGACGCCCTGATTCTCGATCAGCACGCCGTAAGCGCGCGAGACCTCTTTGGTCTGATCGGCCGCGAGCGGATAGCGCAAACCTTCGACGCCGCCTTTGTCGCGCGCCGTCTGCTGCCACGCGCGATGCGAGAAGACCGAGTCGGTCGAGACGCCGATCACGTCCGCGCCGATGCCCTCGAAGTCTTCGTAACGGTCGCTGAACGTGGTCAACTCCGTCGGGCAGACGAAGGTGAAGTCGAGCGGATAGAAGAGCAGCACGAGCCACTTGCCTTTGTAATCCGAGAGTTTCACGTTCTCGTTCAACTTCTCGATGTTCTTAGTCGAAGCCATATCGAAATCCGGCGCGGGCTGGCCGACCGTCGCCGTCTGTGTCGTTGTACCCATAATCCTCCGTAAATTTTAAGTGCCAGGACCGCCGCGCGCTACGTTGAAGTGTAAGCGCACGCGCTGGTCAGTTGTCATTAACGCGCACTTGGTCGCCGCCCTGTGCGACGACTGTTTTTCTGCGCGGCATTGCAATCCGGGCAAACGCCCACGAGCGTCAGATGAATTGATTCCGGCTTGAAACGCGAGCGGCGCGCGGCAAGTTGCATCAGCGCGCTCGTCTCCGCGAGATCGAAGTCGAGCAGTTTGTTGCACCGCGAGCAGATGGCGTGGTCGTGGCGCTCTGTCTCGCGGTCGCAGCGGCTCGCGCCGTTGCCGAACGTGATCTCGCGCACAAGCCCCGCATCCTTCAGATAACGCAGCGAGTTATAGACGGTCGCGTAAGAGAGCGACGGCCGCAGCTTGCGCGCCGCCGCGAAAATCTCGGCCGCCGTCAGATGCTCGGCGCTCTCCTGCACGACGCGCAGCACCACCGCGCGCTGCGGCGTTAGCGCCCGCCCGCCTGCCTGAATCTCTGTGTCTGCACTCATAGCTGCTTAAACTAGATTTAGAATAATTCTAAACCGGGCAATTGTCAAGCGAGATATAGCTGTACGAGTTTTATGCCTGTGGATGCTGTGCGACGTAATCAATCAGCGCGTGGACGTAAGCGGGGAATGATGGGCAGTGGATGTCGTGCGGTGTGAGTAGTGTTTGCGCGCGGGTGGTGTCGTAGGTTTGTTCGATGAAGAAGTAGGGCACGGCGACGCGCGGCATGCCCGTCATCGCCTCCGAGATGGGCAGCGAGAGCGAGGCGCGCACGAGCGGTGGCGGGACTTGCAGGCGTGCGCCGCGCCCGGCGAGCGCATGCGCGATGGTGTCGAACAGTTCGCGGGTGGTGAGCGGGTGCGGGTCGGCGAGTTGCACGGTCGCGCCGAGGGCGCGGTCGTCGCGCGCGAGCGTGGCCATTGCCCGGACGACGAAGTCCACGGGCACGATGTTCAGACGCACGTTGCGGTTGCCGATGTTGGCGAGCGAGAGTAAGCGCGGCTGCATGCGCAGATAGTTGATCAGGTAATAGATGCCGTCGTACTTCGCCGTCTCGCCCGTCCGGCTATCGCCGCAGACGACCGCCGGCCGGTGAATCGTCACCGGCAACTCGCGCTTCAATTCTTCGACCGCAAGTTCGGCGAGATACTTTGTCTCTTCGTAATTATTGCGAAAGCCCGCGTCGTGTTGCAGTTCAGCCTCGCGGATGAGGCCGGTGCGTCTGCCCGCGACGTAGCAGGTAGAGACGTAATGATAGCGGCGCAGTTGCGTAAGCGTGCGCGCAAACTCGTTGACGTTGTGTGTGCCCGCGACGTTGACGCGCATAGCCAGTTCGCGCGGGACGGCCAAGTCGTAGATAGCGGCGAGATGAAAGAGCGTCGTCGTCTCGGCGCGGGCTTGCGCGAGCGCGTTGGGCGCGAGACCGAGATCGGGTTGGGTGATGTCGCCCGTGAGGATTTGAAAATGATCAGCGGTTGCGCCGGTCTCGGCCACGATGCGCGCGATCTCGGCTCGTGCGCGAGCGGCGAAATCGGATTGGACGAGCAACAGGAAATGCGCGCCCGCTATCGTGGCCGCCAGTTCTGTAATGAGCCGGCTGGCAATGAAGCCGGGAAAGCCGGTGAGAAAGATCGTCTCGCCGTTCAGCCCTGCATGATCGTTCTCTGGTTTTGTCACCGCGTTGTTGCTGCGGGCCCCGTGCCCGCCAATGAGTTGATCGCGTGCGCCTGCTCGCCGGGCGTCAGGCGGCCCAGATAGATCGTGAGCGCGAGGATGACGGCCAGTTGACTGAGCACTTCGGAGGCTATGACGTTGGTCGCATTCGCCAACACCATCGCGGTCGGCCCCGCGAAGATGGCGACGCCGACGAACACCGCGCCGACGATCCCGCCGCCAATGGAAGCGAAGATGCTGATCAGCAAGATCGACCAGAAGATGGGCCAGCGCACGCCCTTCGTCAATTGCTCGCTGCGGCGCAGTACGTCATCAAAACCGAACGTCGGCTCAAAGAGTGTGACCGGCAACACCAACGCGAACATCACGCTCAGGATGATGCCCGGCACGATGAGCAGCAACATGCCGAGGAACGTGAGCAGTCCGCTGACCAACAGCACGCTCATCACCCGCGTCCAACGCCCCGCCGCCCACTGATAACTCTCGCCGATGCCGGGCGCAACGCCCGTGCTCCACTTCTTCGTCACCGCGTAGATGACGGCCGGCGGAATGAGCGACCAACGCACGAACAAGAAGATGAGCACGTTGAGCGCGTAGGCGGGAGCCGAGCCGCCGTGATCCTGAATCCCATAGATCAACGCCGCCTGCCCCAACGCGAACGGGATCGCGGCGAACAGCACCAGCTTCGCGATCAGCGCGAAGTTCTGCCTGTAGATCGCCCACGCCTGATTCAGCCCCGTGGTCACGTCGGTGAATGGCGCGACGCGCGGCGCAACGGCTAACTCGTACGCGAAGAGATCGCCGCCAAACGCACCGACCGATGCGCTCGCCATGTCGGCCGCTGTGGCTTCACCGGGCGCAAAACTCTGCGGCGCATCCGCGTACTGCGCCGGGCCGCGCTGTTGCGCTCCGCTCGCCGCCTGCGACGCGAGGTCGCCCGGCGCGTATGCCCCGGTGGCAGCGCCATCTTCAGTTAATGGAAACGCGCACCGCGCGCACTGCGCCACATCATTCCAGTTGACCAACTGACAGTTCGGGCATTTACGACTGCTCATACATGTCCTCGCTCATCTGCTCGTTTCGCCGCGCCGCACGTCTTTGATCTAGCGCGCGACAGGTCAGTATAATGCAGCCATTGCGACGCAACCTAGCAGCATTTCCTTGGCGCTTATGTTTGAAGGTAATTTTCCCACCGGCGTAAAACTTGCGGCGAAGGAACTGTTTGTGCGCGCATACGAGGCGCAGCAAGCAGGTGACTACACGGAGGCCGTCGAGTTATACCAACGCTCCATCGCGACGCATGCGACTGCCGAAGCGCACACCTTTCTGGGCTGGGTGTACAGTTTTCAGGGCCGCTACGAAGCGGCGATAGACGAATGCCTGCGCGCCATTCAAGTGGACGCCACCTTCGGCAATCCTTATAACGACATCGGCAGTTATTTGATCGCGCAGGGTGATCTGTATAACTGCGTGCGCTGGTTCCGGCGCGCCCTGCATGCCCCGCGTTATGAATCTTACGCCTTCCCACACTTCAATCTCGGTCGCGTCCACGAGCAACGCGGCCACTTCCTCGCCGCCGCGCGCCACTACGGTCTTGCCCTCCAGCAAGCGCCCGATTTCGCGCAGGCTACTAAAGCATTGCGCCTCGTACAGGCGCGACTAAATTAGCCGGGCGATGAGATTACTAACGCAGTTTACGCTTGGCTTGTGCCCGCGCCCACAGGTGGCAACTAGCGGTACATCGCTCAACGTTTCTTTGCCGCTTTGCGCGGGGCGCGCTTTTTTCCTGTGCTCCGCCGCAGCCGCTCAATCAGCGCGACGCCTGCCTGCCGCGCTTTGATGGCGAGACGTTTGGCCGCGCGCTCGCTGCGCCCATCTGGCGAGAAATGATACTTGCGCGTGACCCGTTGGCCATTAGGTAATGTCCAACCTGTGGCCCAAACTTCATAAGTAATGCCCCGCTTGCGTTGCGTGGTCTTATGGACGCCGGGATAGCCGCTCGCGTTCCGGACACTAGACCGATTGAACATGTTCCCGTGCGCCGGTTTGGGATAGCGTTGCAGCAATTCGTCACGATAGGCGATGGCTCTTAACAAGGCGCTGCTTTTGCCGCCGTGCGCGCTGTCATAAAAAAACTTTTGTTGCTTTACCCCGTCACGCATCAATCTGACGAACCAACCATATTGCCGCTTCTTCTCTTGTTCGACCCGGCTGATGTGATGCAGCCCCGGCTTAGGTTTTCTTTTACTCATCTCTTCTTCGAATAAAGTTTTTAACGCGGCTGAGCAACATGCTGCTGCATTAGCAGCACAATATAAACTACTCTTGCTGTCAGTAGAAGTGACTTGTATGGCAAAGCGACGGCTGGGTGGGACGCGTTACGCGACGGTGCTCGCTTTATCGCCGCGCAGGGCGTCCCGGTTGATCTGTATCTTGCGCCGGTTGGCATCCACCGCGACATAGACGACTTCGGCTTCAGTGACCTTGATCCGTTCGCTCGTGCCGCCGTAGCGTTCGGCTTCGACGACGACGTGGATGGTGATGGAGGTTGTGCCGATGCGCACCGTCCGTGCGTAGAAGCTGACGAGGTCGCCGACGAAGACCGGCCGGTGAAAGATGACTTCGCGCATGGCGACGGTGACGAAACGCTCGATGCCCGTGTGCCGGTGCGCTTCGACCGCGCCGGCGATGTCTATGTAACTGAGAATGATGCCGCCGAAGATCGTGCCCTGCGGATTGGTGTCGCGCGGCAAGAGCGTGATGCGGATCGCGGGGTCGCGGAAAGTTGTCGGTTCAGTCATAAAGTTTGCGCTAAATTGTACGCCAGCATGGACGCGCGCGGCCCCGCGTGTCAAGCCGCACAAGGGCGCGAAAACTTCCGTCCCCGAACGAGCGCCGGACAGCCAACGGCGCACGCGGGCCTCTCATCTAACCCCTGCCGCATAGAGAGAGAACCGCCGGACGATGAGTCGCCTTAGAGCGCCGCCCGGTTGGCTCGTGTGGGCGAGCCAGTGGTCGGCAGACGCGCCTTAGCCATTAGCCGTCACGCGCGCAAACGAACGACCGCATGTATAATCGGGCTAACAGCCGCAATTGACGGATTCAATGTTTATGAGCCACCTTCGGATCACACCTATGTCAGCTATCTTTCACCGCCTCGTGCGCGGCTTGAGTTTGACCGGCCTGTTGCCGCTCTTGCTGCTTTGTTTATTCGCCGGCAGCGGTTTGGCGCAGACACCTAAGGGCCGCCCGGCGCGCACGGGGCAGCCGCCATTGCGCCGCAGCACGCCGCCCCGCCCCACGCCGACCGCAACACCGACACCTATGCCGACGCCCGTGCCTGTTACGCAGACGCAGACGCCGAACACGACCGGGCGCGCACGCTACGACATCACGAACTACAAGATCGATGCGGAACTGCGTCCGGCCGAGCATATCCTGCGCGCGACGGCGGACGTGACCTTCACACCGCTCGATGCGACGCGCACCGTCGTCTTCGAGTTGAACGGCTCGCTCAAGATTGAAGGCATCGAGCGCAACGGCAAAGCGCTGGCGAACTTCGTGCAGGATCAAGTCGGCGTGGACACCATCGGGCCGAGCGTGCGCGTCGATCTGGATGAGGTCGTGCAGGCCGGTCAGCCCATCACTTTGCACTTCCGTTGGTATGGCGCGCTGCTCACGCCCGAAGGCGGGCCGCTGGCGACGAAGCGTCTGGCTTACGTCGGACAGGAAGGCTCGTATCTACTGTACGCCGCGCGCTGGTTTCCCTTCCACGATTATGCGGCTGACCGCGCGACTGCCGACATCACGGTCGCCGTGCCGTCCGGCATGGTCGTCGCCGGCTCAAGCGACGAGCCGATCACGTCGCAGGCGAAAGGCGGCTTAACCTATTTTCATCTCGTCAGTCGGCAGCCGACGCTCGTCGGCAACATCGTTGCCGGTCGCTTCGCGACGCGCACTTTGCGGATCGGCGGTTACGAGTTGAACTTTTTAGTGCAGCCGGGCAGCGAAGGGCGGATCGAGTCTTACGGTGAAGTGGCGGGCCGCGCGCTTGAGTTCTACACGAAGCAGTACGGCGCGCCCGCGGCCGGTACGCGCTACACCATCGCGCAGATCGATAACGAGAGTTTGGAAGCTTACGCCGCGCCGGGCATGGAGTTTCTGTCGGCTAGTTTCTTCGATCCGGCACGCCCGGCGAAGGACGAGCGCGTCGAGCGCGAAGTGGCTTATCAGTGGTGGGGCTTCACGGTCGCGTTGAAGTCGTTCGACGATGCGTGGCTCTCGCAAGGGTTGGCGGAGTGGAGCGCGTATGCCTTGCGCGAGGCGACGCTGCAAGGCGGCGCGCTCGATGCCGCTGAGCGCGACATGCAGGAGCGCGCGTTGATGTTCGAGCAGTCGGCTTCGATTTTGCGCGCCCCTTCGACGCTCGACGATACCTCGCCACAGTATCAATCGGTCGTCGTCTATAAAGGCGCGATGGTCTTCCGCATGTTGCGCGAGACCATTGGCAAAGACAAATTCGATCAGTTGCTGCGCACGCTCCTGCAACAGTATCGCGGGCAGAGCGTCTCGATTGACGACTTCGAGAAGTTGACCACGCGCATCGCCGGCACGAACATGCGCTACTTCTTCGCGCGTTGGGTGGAAGGCACGGGCGTGCCCGAATTCGCCGCCGACTATCAGATCATACGCACGCGCGGCGGCAAGTTCCGTGCGCGCGGCACGGTGCGGCAAAATTTCGAGGGCTTGCGCATGCCGGTCGAAGTGATGCTACGCGCCGAGGGCGAGAACAACAGTCAGACGACGACGCTGCTGATCGAAGACAAGAGCGAGGACTTCGACTTTGAGACGCGCGGACAGCCGCTTGAAGTCATCATCGATCCGAACAACAAAATCCTGCGTCTCTCGGAAGATTTGCGCGTCTCGGTGGTCGCGCGGCGCGGGATCGAACTGTTCCGCGAAGGGCAGTATGCCGAAGCGCAACGCCAGTTGGAAGAGGCATTGAAGCTCGACAAGTCGAACTCTTGGGTCTATTACAATTTGGGTCTGCTCTATCTTGAACAGCGCAACTACGATCCCGCGCTCGACAATTTCCAAGCCGCGCTCGATGGCAATCTGAAGCCTTCGTGGATCGAAGTCTGGGGCCACATCAAACGCGGCAACGCCAACGACTCGAAGGGCGACCGCACGCGCGCCGTCTTCGAGTACAACAAGGCGGTCGAAAGCGGGCTCAACTACGACCACGCGCAGGCCGTGGCCAAGCAATACCTTGCCACGCCCTACGATCCGAAGACCGCGACGCAGCAAGCGGCGAACTAGACAGCAGACACATTTGATTTGCTAAGCGCGCG
>JANMAD010000638.1:0-4671 GCA_031359515.1 Acidobacteriota bacterium
TTGAACGAGAAAGCGATGCGCGGCGTCTATGACGTGACGGCGATCAGCTTTCACGCCTACGCTTACATCGCGGACAAGTACGCGCTCTTGCCGCACGGCGCGAGCATCGGCGACAACTACGGGCCCATCGTCGTCGCGCATGAACAACTCAAAGTGGAAGATTTGTCGCGCCTCAAGATCGCCGTGCCCGGCACGCTGACGAGCGCGTTCCTCGCCCTGCGTATCCTCTGCCCCGACTTCGAGTATGAAGTCGTGCCCTTCGATCAGATCATCAAGCATGTGCAGGAAGGGCGCGCGGATGCGGGACTGCTGATTCACGAGGGCCAGCTTTTTTATCAGGAGATGGGGCTGCATAAAGTCATAGACCTCGGCGAGTGGTGGCACGAGCGCACGGGCTTGCCTCTGCCGATGGGCGGCAACGTCATCCGCCGCGACCTCGGCGCGGGCCTCATGCGTGAAGTCTCTGGCTACCTGCACGAATCCATCCGCTATTCGCTCGACAACCGCGCCGACGCGCTGGAATACGCGCTGCAATTTGCCCGCGATATGGAGCCGGAATTGGCCGACCGCTTTGTGGGCATGTGGGTCAACGAATTGACGCTCGACTACACCGAGCGCGGGCGCGTCGCCGTCCAACGCTTGCTCGACGAAGGCGCAGAGCGCGGCATCATTCCGCAGCGCGTACAGGTTGAGTTCGTGGATTAGATCAAGCTGGCAACATCTCGCGGCGGGCGGGCATCTTACAGGTTCGCATGCGGGGTCGTTCGGCACAAGGCACATAAACGCCTTAAATTTCCCACGAAAAACGCAATGAGACGCTATCTAACATCGCTGCTAATGGCCGTCGGCGCGGCCCTTGTCTTCGGAGTTGGCGCACAGGCGCAGGAGGCGGAATCGCATCTGCGCAACGTGCCGTTGCCGGCAGCCGACATTGATCGCATCATCCACACGTTCACCGCGAAGGAGACGCAGTTCCGCGCGGCGCTCAATCAATATGGCTTCCAGCGCGATGCCGTCGTGCAGACCATCGGGATGGGCAGTCAGATCACGGGCGAGTATCATCGCACCTCGCGTTTCGTCTTCGACGATAGCGGGCAACGATTCGAGCGCATCATCGCCTTCCCGTTGCCGACGATTCAAGAGATCACCGTCACGACCGAAGACCTCGAAGACCTGAGCGGGGTGCAGACCTTCGCCCTCGAAGCGAACAAACTGCCCCAGTACAATTTCATCTACGCGGGCAAGGAGAAGATCGACGAGCTTGATCTCTACGTCTTCGACGTTGCGCCGAAAGTGTTGCCCGATCCGAAGAAGTCGAAAGAGCGTTTCTTTCAAGGGCGCATCTGGGTGGACGATCAAGATTTGCAGATCGTGAAGGTGCGCGGCAAGGGCGTGCCCGAAGGCGTGCAGCGCTACCCGCTGTTTGAGACTTACCGCGAGCAGATCGACGGCAAATACTGGTTCCCGACCTACACCTATGCCGATGATCACCTGACCTTCTCTTCCGGGCAGATCATACACATGCGCCTGCGCATCGCCTTCTCCAACTACGAACGTTACAAGGCGAAGGTGCGCATCATCGAGGACGACAATGTGCGCGATCAGAGCGAGCCGAAGCCGACGCCCACCCCAACGCCGGCGAAGAAGAAGCCGCCGCAATAGAGGCGTAGCACACAGAACATAAAGCGGGCGCGAAGCATGCAAGATCAGCTTCGCGCCCGCGCTGCTTTTTGCTCGCCTATTTCGCTACAGCGAAACATCCAACGTCGGGACAGATAGAAAGCATGATCCACGAAGTCACACGAACCAACACGAAGCAAAGAGAACACCAAACGCCGTGTGTTCGACTTCGTGTCGGTTCGTGTGATTTCGTGAATAGCTTTTTGACGACTTAATCTCGTCAGGTCTGATTTAGCTCGGCCGCAACGCGCGCTCGCGTCTCTTCAGCGAGGCGTTTGATCGCTTCGTCGGTCGTACACTCAATGGTGGGGAGCGGCGGCAGCAACACCATCTCGATGCGCCCCGGTTGCGCCTGCCCTGTGCCCTTGCCCATCAATCTATCCGTATGCTTGATCGCCACCGGCACGACGGGCACGCCCGCGTCGCGCGCCATGTAGAACGCGCCTTTTTTGAACGGCAACAGTTGACCGGGCTGTGCGCGCGTGCCTTCGACGAAGACGCCGAACGAGATGCCGGAGCGGATGCGGTCGGTGGCCGCGCGCACCGTCTCCAGCGCACGTGTGCGGTTCGAGCGATCAATCGCCATGATGTTGACGTAGCCCATGCCGTAGCCGAGGATCGGCACTTTCAACAACTCCTTCTTCGCCAACAGACCGATGCGCCGGCCCAAGTAGGCGAAAAGCGTCGCCGTATCGAGATACGAGCGATGATTGGCGGCGAAGATGTAAGTCTGCGCCGGGTCGAGTTGCTCTAAGCCGCGCACCTCAATCTCCATGCCGCTCAGGCGCAGCCACGTGCGCGCTCCCCAACGCGCCCACGGGTAAACCCACTCCCGATGCCGCGCGAGCCACGAGACGGAGATCACCGGCGGCCCGACGATGAGCAACAACATCGCGGCCACGAACAGCGACCAGTAATAACGCAGCCTACCGGCGAGCGACCGGCGCGGCGCAACTGTGCTAGACTTTGCCTCGCTCCGCTCAGCATCAAGCATATCCGGTGAAAGAGATTCAGAATGTCTCGTCATCCGCTTCGTCTCGCGCCCCTTTTCGTCGTCGCATTGACGCTCCAACTCGGTCTGCTCTTGTCGTCCGCGCAGGCACAGCCACGACGCGGCAGCGCGCCCCGTGCCCCCGTGCTGTCGTCACCACAGGCCATACTCGGTTTCGCGCCGGGCGATGATAAAACCATCGCCGACTGGAAGCAGATCACCACTTACTTCACGCAGCTCGGTCAGACGAGCGACCGCGTGCGCGTCGAGACCATCGGGCAGTCAACCATGGGCCGCCCGCTCGTCGTCGCCTACATCAGCGCGCCAGAGAATATACGCAATCTCGCCCGTTACCAAGACATTCAGCGGCGTCTGGCCGACCCGCGGTTGGTGCGCGATGAAGCGGAGCGCGAGCGTTTGATTCACGAAGGGCGTGCGGTCGTCGCCATCTCCTGCTCGATCCATTCGACCGAGATCGTCGCCGCGCAGATGTCCATGCAACTCGCTTACAATCTGGCGGCGGCGCAGGACGAAGAGACGCGCGCGATCTTGCAGAACGTGATCCTGCTGCTCATCCCCTCGCCCAACCCGGACGGCATAGACATCGTCGCCGATTGGTATCGCAAGACGCTCGGCACACCCTACGAAGGCTCTGACCCGCCGGAGCTTTATCATCACTACGCCGGGCACGACGATAACCGCGACTGGTTCATGCTCAACCTCGTCGAGACGCAACACGTCACGCGCTTGCTCTGGCAGAAATGGTTTCCGCAGATCGTCTATGACGTGCATCAACAGGGGCAGACAAGCTCACGCTTTTTCGTCCCGCCCTTCTACGATCCGCCGAACCCGAATATCGCGCCGCTCTTGCTCCGCGAAGTCGGTCTCATCGGGCACAAGATCGCGGCCGACGAGCAAGCGGCCGGCATGCAGGGCGTGATCACCAACGCGCTCTACGACACTTGGTGGCACGGCGGCTTTCGCACCGCACCCTACTACCATAATTCCGTCGGCATCCTGACCGAAGCCGCCAGCGCGAAATTGATGACGCCCGTGCCGGTCACGAAAGAGCAGTTGGAGAAGAGCTCCACGCGCGGCATGGAGACGGCGCTGCCGAAATATCCGACGACCAACTTCCCCGACCCTTGGCCCGGCGGCAAGTGGCGACCACGCGACATCATGAAGCTGGAGTTGATCGCCGCGCACGCCATCCTCTCCATGGCCGCGAACTATCGCGAACGCTATTTGCGCAATTTTTATGGCTTGGGCCGCACCGCGCTCAACTCGGAGGCCGGCTCGCTCGCTTACTTGCTGGAAGCGGGACAGGGCAAGGACGAGAACATGGCGAAGCTCGTCGGCGCGCTCGTGGCACAGGGCGTCGAAGTCGAGCGCATGGACAGAGAGTTGCACGTGCGCGATTTCGATCTGAGCGCGCCCACAGGGCGTCTGCCCGAAGCGCGCGAAGCGCCGGCCGGTAGCTATCTGGTTTTTCTATCGCAGCCCTACGCGGCGAACGTGCGCGCGTTATTCGAGCGGCAAGTTTACCCGACGCGGTTGACGGCGAGCGGCGACGCCGAGCGGCCCTACGATGTGGCCGGTTGGACGCTGCCGATGCAGATGGGACTGGAAGCGAAGTGGATACGGATTGACGAGCCGGCCGCGCAGAGGCGTCTGACGCTCATCCATGATGAGAACGAAGTGCGCCGCGATCTGGGTTTGCATCTGCGCCAGGGCAAAGATTCGCCGCTTGCCAACCCGCTCACGCGCCCCGTGCGGCTCGCGTTGTATAAAAGTTGGACTGGCTCGATGGACGAAGGCTGGACGCGCTACGTCTTCGACACGTTCCACGTGCCGTATCAATCGCTGCTCGACAAGGACGTGCGCGCGGGCGACTTGCGCGCGAAGTATGACGTGATCGTGCTGCCTTCGATGCGGCTGCGCGAGATCGTGGAGGGCAACGCGAAGGAACGTTATCCGGCAGAATTCACGGGCGGCATCAC